>NZ_JBNFMU010000220.1:0-34789 GCF_049942315.1 Pseudomonas wayambapalatensis | reverse complement strand
GACGGCGATCCAGGCCAGTCACGTGCGCTGAAACGCATCGCGGGACAAGCCAGCGTACCGACTTGTCCCGCGAAAGGGCCGCAAAGCGGCTGCGTTACAGGTCAGGGATACTGCTGAACGGTGCCCTGCTGGTCATACTGCTGGCCAGGGATCGGCTTCAGGTTAACCTCGACGCGACGGTTCTGCGCCCGGCCATTGGCATCGGCGTTGCTGGCGATCGGCTGGTCCGGGCCCATGCCACGAACCGACACCCGTGACGCATCGACGCCCTGCGAGGTCAGGTAGGTGCTGACGGCCTGCGCGCGACGCTGCGACAGGTCCATGTTGTGCTGGCGGCTGCCGGTGCTGTCGGTGAAGCCGACCACTTCGATGGTGTTCTGGTTGAACTGCTTGAACGAGCTGGCGAGGTTGTTCAGCGGCGAGTAGAAGCTTGGGGCGATGTTCGCCGAATCAGTAGCGAAGGTGATGTTACCTGGCATGATCAGCTTGATCTGGTCGCCCTGGCGCTGCACTTCGACACCGGTGTTGGCCATCTGCGCGCGCAGTTCGGCTTCCTGCTTGTCGGCATAGTAGCCATAACCGGCGGCAGCGGCGCCTACCGCAGCAGCGCCGATCAGCGCACCCTTGCCACGGTTGTTGTGATCGATGGCCGCACCGGCGATGGCACCGGCCAGTGCACCCAGGCCACCGTACTTGGCAGTCTTGCTCATCCCTGTGGAGCCGCCCTGCGCCTGGCCCTGGTTGTCGTACGGGTTCTGGCCGGCACAGCCGGTCATCAGGGCAGCAGCGGTAGCGACGATAATCAGACGACGCATGGTGAACATGGACAAGCTCCTGGTGAAATTCGAAAGTGCAACGGATCGTATACGGATCAGTGCCAGCCTTGGATTGCAGCGACGCGGAAAAATTCCATGAAACTTCACGCCCGCACGAACGGGTTTTCACGCATCTCTTCGCCGAGGCGAGTGTCCGGACCATGGCCGGTCACCACGATCGCCTCTTCATCCAGGCGGTACAGCCGCTCCTTGATGGAACGAACGATAGCCCGTTGATCGCCCCCCCACAAATCGGTGCGCCCCACGCCACGCCGGAACAGAGTGTCGCCGGCAATCAGCAGCTTGTGTTCGGCAAACCAGAAACTCATCGAGCCCGGCGTATGCCCGGGTGTGTGCAGCGCCACGCCACAGCCGCAGGCCAGCGCCTCGTCATCGGCGAGCCAGCGGTCGGGGGAAGGGACGGGCGTGTAGGGCACACCGAACATCTGGCACTGCATCTCCAGGTTGTCCCACAGCGGCTGGTCGTCCTTGTGCAGGTGCAAGGTCGCACCGGTCAGCTCCTTGAGCCTGCCGGAGGCCAGGAAATGATCGAAATGGGCGTGGGTATGGATGATGCTCACCAGCGTCAGGCCATGCTGTTGCAGGCGCGCGAGAATCTTCTGCTCGTCGCCACCGGGGTCGACGACGATGGCCTTCTTGCTGACCGGGTCGCCGATCAGCGTGCAGTTGCATTGCAGGGGGCCTACGGGGAAGGTTTCGCGGATCAGCGATACAGGGATAGGGGTCATGGGAGTCCAGCTCCAAGCGACTTCACGCTCATTCGAATAAGGTTTGTACGCGCGCCAGCGCATCATCGATGACGGCGTCGGGAACAGACTCGATACGCCGGGCACCAGACGCCTCGAGATCCATCGTACGCAACTGGTTGCACAACACCACGCCCTGGGTTCGCGTACCTGCCCCGCTGAGCGTGACTGCAAACCCGGCATGCCGGGTGAAATCCCCACCTTGAGTAATCGGGACGACCACGGCCAGGCCCGCGGTATTGTAGGCAGCCGGCGTCAGTACAAGCACCGGGCGCATCGCACCTTGCTGCTCGCGACCGACAACAGGCTCAAGATCGACTCGCACAATATCGCCCCTGGCGAATCCCGCCCGCCTCATACCTCACGACCGACAGGACGAATGGCGTTCCACGCCGCGAGCTCATCCGGCTCAGGTGCACCGAGATCGCACTGGGCCATCAGATCCTCAAGCTTGTACTTGGGTTTTGATCGGACGGGCTTGAAAACCAGCGACCCGGTGGCGGTATCCAGGCTGAGGACGGAGCCCACGCTCAGGCGCATCTGCTTGAGAATGGTCGATGGCAGGCGAATGGCAGCACTGTTGCCCCATTGTTGAATCTTGACTTCCATAAGTATCTCCAAAGGTAGATACATAGTAGAAACCCTCCAGATGATTGCAAGTAACTTGTAGAAACAACGTGTCTACATTGTCATCTGAAGCGCTGCTTCTGAAGTCATGAACCCGAGGTCAGGAGCTATCCCACAACGCAGTGGGAAGTGACACTCAAACAGCCAGAGTCAAGGCAAATACAACCTGAACAACCCGCCACCCAGCGCACCACCGTTGGCGATTTCGATCCGCCCGCGTACGCCGTTGCGCTCGTGCAGGGCGGCGATCCTGGCGGCGAAGTACAGGCCAAGGCCGGTGCTGCCGCTCTGCTGGTCGATGCCCTGCACGTAGTCCTGCTGACGCTCGAGCATGCGCTGTGGATAACCGGGACCATCATCGTTGACGCTGATCACCAACTGCTCGCCCTCCTCCTCGACGCTGATCAGCAGCGTGTGCCCGGCGTAGCGAATGGCGTTGGTCAGTACGTTGGCGACCACCGAGGCGACCAGTTCGCGGTCGAAGAAGCCCAGCGGGCTTTCGGTGTCGATGCGCCAGGTCGCCAGCACGTCGCGGTGGCGGATGACTTCCTGCTGCACCGCCAACTGGGCTTCGACGAAATCCTCGAGCTCGTGGTAGTCGGGGCAGATCGGCAACTGGTTGATGCCCAGCTTGTACAACCCCAGCAATTGCACCAGCATCCCGTTGAGGTGGCGGAACTCATGCTCCATCACCCCTTGTTCGCTGCCACTGCGGGCCTGTTCGGGCAAACGCGCCAGCCACTGATCGTGGGCCTGGATCAGCGCCGAGAGCGAGTTCTTCATGTCGTGCACGGTGGAGGCGATCACCGTCGAGAAATCCAGCCCCTGCTCATCCCGGCTCATGCGCCGAACACCCGCACGTGCAGCTTGCGGTAGCGGTCGAAACGGCTGTCGCTGGCGGGGATGCCAGCCACGCTGTTCAGGCAGTTGCGACATTCCTGCATAAGCGACTCCGACGGACTTTCGCCGCCGATACGCAGCAGCGCCTGGGCGGTATTGAGGGCAATGCTGATGTTCTTCGGTTGCAGCGACAGGGCCTTGCGAAACATCTCCAGGGCCTCGTTCAACTGGCCGCCCTGATAGCTGCGCACCCCTTGGCGGTTGAGGTCGACAGCCTCGGTGACGGCTCCGAGCACCGTCGGATCGTCGGTGACCTTGGCCACGCTCTGCATGACTTTCGGGTCATCCCCGTAGGTTTCCACGCACCCCTTGAGAATCGAAGTCCCGGCCGACTCCTGCCCCAGGTCCTTGAGCTGCTTGGCCACGGTCAGCGCGGCATCGACCGAGAAGAACTGATCCATCTTTTCCAGACGCTGCATGGCCTGCTCGGTGAGCTTGGCCGCGGTTTCCGCATCGCCGGCCTGCTGCAGGCTGGCAGCCTTCATCAGGCGGGCGCGAACTTGCAGGCCCTGGTCTTCGGTGTGTTCCTTGGCAACTTCGCTGAGCACGGTATTGATCTCGACCCGCGTACGCGCATCGAGGCCATTGCCGGCGTTCTTGTTCATCAGCGCCTGGACCAGGCCCAGGTTGCTCTCGGCGCTCTTGTAGCGCGAGCTCTGCCCCTGGCTCACGGCGTGCCGGTAGGCCTTGGATGCGCCTTCGTAGTCTTCGTTGTCCAGGGCCAGCTTGCCCAGCGCCGCCTGGCGCCGTACCGCCAGCGGTGACAGGCGCACGGCTTCCTCGAGCATGTGCTGGGCGCGCTTGTTGTCGCCCTTGGCCACCAGCACTTCAGCCAGCCCGTCGTAAAGCCCTGGCATGATCGGGAAGGCCTTGAGCGCCTGCTCATAGACGCCCTGGGCCTGTTCGTACTGGCCACGCTTGTGCATCAGGCTGCCCAGCGCCGCATACACCCAAGGCTGCGGGCGGCTGGCCAGAATGTTGGTGAGAAACTTTTCCAGGTCGTCGAAGCGATTGAGGTCGCGCAGTGCATCGGCCCGGTAGCGCAGGCACAACGGCGCGAAACGCGGATCCTGCTTGCACAGCTCGGCGCAGGCCGCCAGCACCTCGGCCGGGCGCCCACGGTCCAGCGCCTGGAGAATCGGCTTGAGCAAGGTCTTGCGCTGCACCAGCTTTTCCAGGCGCTGCGCCAGGCCCAGGCGGTTGAACGGCTTGGTCAGATAGGCATCCGGTTCATGCTCGATGGCGCTGAGGACAATCGACTGGCTGCTTTCGGCCGTGACCATGATGAACACGCATTCATGGCTGATGAGCTTGTCCAGCAGCAGGTCCTCGAGCACCTGCTGGCCATTCTTCTTGCCATCGCCCAGGTGGAAGTCCTGGAGGATGAAGTCGTAGCGCTTCTGCGCGCACATGCGCAGGGCCTGCTCGCCGCTGTCGGCGGTATCCACGTCGCGCACACCCAACTCGCGCAGCATGGAGCGCGTCGAGGTGCGAAAGTCGGTGAAGTCGTCGACGATCAGAAAGCTTTTTTGCCCATACTGCAGCATCAACACGACCTGTATTGAGAAGAAGTGGAAAAAGGCCTGCGGCGACTGGGCCCGGCGAATGCTGTATCGGCCGGGCGGCGGGAAAGATGAGACCGGGAAGTCAGCGCATGACGAGATAATGGCAACTAGCCATCATTTTAACTGCAAGGCGCTTTCTAGACCAGCAGGCCCAGCGACTTGGCCCGTGCCACTGCTTGCGTGCGGCGCTCCACGCCCAGCTTGCTGTTGATATGGCTGGCGTGGGTCTTGACGGTATGCAGGGAGATGAACAGGCGCTCGCTGATCTGCTGGTTGGAGCAGCCTTGCGCGATCAGTTCCAGTACCGCCAGCTCACGGCCACTGAGCGCCTCATTGTTGGCCATGCTGACAGGCTGGGTTTGTGGCAGGCGTGCCAGCAGTTCGGCCTGTGCCGGGCACGCAGGGCTTGCCGCGAGCTGCTCGCGCAACCATATCGGGCGCTCCTCCAGCAGCCGCTGGAAAGCGTGCAATGCCCCGCCACGCGCAGCCTCGAGTGCTTTGGCCAGCAACTTGCCCGCTTCCTGTTCGCGCCCCTGCGCCAGCAACAGATCAACCAACTGACACAGCGCGCTGACCGCCAGCATCATTCCACCACTGGCCTCCCCCTGTGCCACCAGTGCCCGCAGGCGCTGCTCGGCGGGCTCCGGTCGTGCCAGGGTGCGCTCCAGCAACGCTTGTTGCAGCTCGATATGCAGTGGCAGCAATGGATGAAATTCCGGTGCAGCGGCCGGTTGCTCTCCGCCGTAGGTCTGCCCCAGGCGCAGCAGCCAGGACTCGGCAAGGTCGGTGCGGCCCTGGGCCAGCCAGAGTTCGCACTTCACCAGCGTGATCATGGCCAGGTAGAAGATCGGCGGCACGTCCCAGATGTGCATCAGCCGCTCGGCCTCGGCGAGCTCCGCAAAAGCCTCGGCGAAGCGACCGTCGCGCCCCTCCAGCGAGGCGATCACGCAGTGGCCGATCAGTACGCTGATATCACGACACGCCCGCGCTTCGCTCAGCCCGGCGCGCAACCGCGCCCGCCCCTGGCCTGGTTGCAGGCGCGAGGCATACAGGTAGCCTTCGTAGAGAATCAAGCGGGCGCGCACGGCGTACAGGCGCTGCCCCGACAACCCCTGCAGACGCTGCAACCCCTGACGCACCTCGTCCAGGGCGCGCAACACCTCGCCGCGGGCGTGCAATACCCTGGCGCGATCGTAATGGGCCAGGGCCTCGAACAATGGATTGCCAACACGCTGGGCCAACTCCAGCGCCTCACGGTTCCAGCCCCGCGCCCGCCAGAAGTCACCGTCGGCAATGGCCAGGTTGGACAGCGTCGACAGGCACACCAGACGCTGGCCATAGCGCTTGCAGGGCAGGCTCTGCAGGGCCTCCTCGCAGTAGGCCAGGGTGCGCTCGCGATCGCCGCGGCCGCGCGCGATCACGCCGCTGAGCGCCAGCCACTGGGCGAGCATGGATTTCTGGGCGGTCGCCGAGGGCGCTGGGAGGAAACGGCTGAGATAGGCCGCCAGTTCTTCGGCAGCATCCAACTGGCAGGCCAGGCCCAGTGCCCAGCTGTACAGCACGATCAAGCGTGGCGTACTGATCAGCAGGCTGTCAGGCAGGTCCATCTTCCAGCGCAACAGCATGCCGACGTTCTGTTCGGCCAGCAGTTGCTCTTCGGAAAGGCTCTGCACCAGATCGGCGGCGACATCCAGAGAACCCGCACGCAAGGCTTGCTCCACCGCTTCGTCGAGCAGCCCCTGGCGCTCGAACCAGCGACAGGCACGCAGATGCAGCGCCGCCGAAGGCTCGCTGGCCTGGCGACTGCGCAGCAGGTCGGAGAACAGGTGGTGATACCGGAACCAGCGACCGTGCTCATCCAGCGGCACCAGGAACACCTGGTGAGCCTGCAGGTAACGCAGGATGGCCGCGCTGTCCTCGCGCTCGCGCAGGGCGTCGCACAGTTCGATGCAGAAGCGCTCCTGGCAGGCGGTTTCATAGAGGAAGGCCTGGACTTCTACCGGCAGGATCTCGATGACCTCTTCGAGCAGGTAATCGCGGATCAACCCTTCACCACCGTGCAGCGCCTGGGGCAAGGCATGGTCCTCGCCAGACTCGCTGGTCGCCAGTTGCCAGAAACGCAGCCCGGCGACCCAGCCGTCGCTGCGCTGGATCAGGTTGTCCAGCGCCTGACCACGCAGGCCGGTGGGCTGGCGGCCAATCACGGCGAGGGCTTCGTCGGAGGTCAGGCGCAAGTCTTGTTCGTTGAGTTCGGCCAACTGGCGCGACAGGCGTAGCCGCGCCAGATGCCAGTCGGGGCGCTGACGGCTGGTGACCAGCAATGCCAGACCCGGCGGCAAATGGTTGAGAAAGAACTGCAGGCAGCGATCGAGAACCGGCCCCTGGGCAAGATGGTAGTCATCCAGCACCAGCAGCAGCGGCGTATCGCTATTCAGGTAGAGCGCCAGCTCGTCGAGCAGGCTGTCGAGCCATTCTTCGAAGGCGAACGGCTGATGGCGCTGGCGCATCTTCAGCAAGCCCATGGCCTGACCACCCAACGCCGGGCAGAACTGCTGCAAGCCTTCGAGCAGACGCTCGAGGAAACGACCGGGGTCGGCATCGCGCTGGCTCAGGCCCAACCAGAGGCTGCGCCAGTGGCTGGGCAGTTGCTGGCAGAACTCGATGGCCAGCGAACTCTTGCCGAACCCCGCCGGTGCGTTGACCAGCAGCAGCCGCCCATCCAGACCCGCTTCGAGACGCTGGCACAAGCGCGCGCGCAGCACATGCCCGTCCGGCAGCGGTGGCCGGAAGAAACGCCCGTCCAGCAGACCCAGGGCCTGGCTGGCGACTCCATGCGTACGGGACAAATCTGTCATGGCCGACTCGTTCTGGTTGGAAGATCACGGCGGTACGGATTGTTGCGAGACTAACGGCTATTGCGGCGCATTTGAAGAAAATCGAAACGCTTGAGAGGGAAAAGACTACGACAAAAAGCAACAACACTGATGGACATCAGTGAGATCTATTGCACGGCATAGCACAGACCGCCCCGGCAAGGGCGCAAAGGCTCAGCGAGGTTCGAGCCAGACCAGCGAGGCGAAACGCCCGCCCTGTGGGGTGCGTCGATAGGAGAAGAAACGCGGATCGCTGACCGTGCAGAAACCGCCGCCATACACGGCCGTCACGCCGCGCGCGGCCAGACGGATACGCGCCAGGGCATAGATGTCGGCGATCAGCTTGTCGGGGCGCTCGCCCGCGACGAAGGCACTGGCAGCCTCCGGATGCACGGCGGTGAAAGCATCGCGCACTTCCAGGCCCACCTCGAACGCTTGCGGGCCGATGGCAGGGCCCAGCCACACCAGAACCTGTTCAGGTGCCAGCGCCAGACGATCAAGGGTGGCTTCCAGCACGCCACCGGCCAGCCCGCGCCAGCCCGCATGGGCGGCCGCCACACGCGTGCCGGCACGATCGCAGAACAGCGCGGGCAGGCAATCGGCGGTCATCACGGTACAGGCGATACCAGGCTGGTCGGTCCAGCTGGCATCCGCTTCGGCCACCACGGCCGGATCGGCGCCTGCCACGACCAGGCCATGCACTTGCTTGAGCCAGGCCGGCTGGATAGCGAATTCATCGCCCAGGCGGCGGCGATTCTCGGCAACCGCCGCCGGGTCGTCGCCCACGTGGTCACCCAGGTTGAAGGTGTCGTAGGGCGGCAGGCTGACGCCACCCTCACGCGTGGTGACGCAAGCGCGAACCGAGGCCGGGGCCGGCCAGTCGGGGAAGATCAGCGATTGCGTCAGCTCGCTCATCCGATGAAGCTCTCGCGGTCCTGGTCGAGCAGCGACAGCAGCCACATGAAGTCGTCCGGCAAGGGCGATTTCCACTCCATGCGCTCACCGGTCGTCGGATGGTCCAGCGCCAGGAAGCGCGCGTGCAGGGCCTGACGCGGGAAATGCTTGACCGCCTCGACCATGGCCACGCTGGCCGCCGGCGGGATGCGGAAGCGACCGCCGTAGGTCTGGTCACCCACCAGCGGGAAACCGACATGGGCCATGTGCACACGAATCTGGTGGGTACGCCCGGTCTCCAGCTTGACCCGCACATGGGTGTGCGAGCGGAAGCGCTTGAGCACGCGATAGTGGCTGACCGCCGGCTTGCCGCCATCGGTGACCGCCATGCGCTGACGCATGCCGCCGTGGCGACCGATCGGTGCGTCGATCTTGCCACCGGCCGTCACCACGCCAACCACGATGCATTCATAGATGCGGCTGACCGAGCGCTTCTGCAGTTGGTCGACGAGGTTGGTCTGCGCCTGCAGCGTCTTGGCGACCACCATCAGACCGGTGGTGTCCTTGTCCAGGCGGTGGACGATGCCGGCGCGCGGCACGTTGATGATGTCCGGCACATGGTGCAGCAAGGCGTTGAGCAGGGTCCCGCTGGCATGCCCGACAGCCGGGTGGACCACCAGCCCGGCAGGCTTGTTGATCACCAGGATCTGATCGTCTTCATAGACGATGTCCAGATCGATCTCCTCTGCCTCCCATTCACCCTGGGCCTCCTGTTCGGCCTCCAGGGCGAGAACGGAGCCGGTGTGGACGGTATCGCGCGGGCGCAGCACCGCACCATCGACGGTCAAGCGGCCTTCCTTGATCCACGAAGTCAGGCGCGAACGCGAGTACTCGTCGAACAATTGGGCGGCGACCTGGTCGAGGCGTTGGCCGCCCAGCTCGGACGGGACCTCTGCACTAAGTTGAATGATCTCGGACATGCTCGAATCGATGGGCTTACAGCCTTTGGTTTCAGCTGCGTGCTTGTGGTTAAATACGGCTTCTTTTGCCCCGGGGTTGGCCGGGGGCGCTCATCATAACAGGACGGCACCGCCCAAGACAGCGGCCGTCAAAGGACGCAAGCCGCCATGCAAGTGAAACACCTGCTGCTGATCGCCATCCTCGGGCTCACTGCTGCCTGTTCCTCGAACAAGGAAGTCATTGACGAGAACCTCAGCGAAGCCGAGTTGTACCAGCAGGCGCAGGCCGACCTGGACAACCACAGCTACACCAGTGCCGTGAACAAGCTCAAGGCCCTGGAATCGCGCTACCCGTTCGGCCGCTACGCCGACCAGGCCCAGCTCGAGCTGATCTACGCCAACTACAAGAACACCGAGCCGGAGGCCGCCAAGTCTGCTGCCGAACGCTTCATCCGCCTGCACCCGCAGCACCCGAACGTCGACTACGCCTATTATCTGAAAGGCCTGACCTCGTTCGACCAGGACCGCGGCCTGCTGGCGCGCTTCCTGCCGCTGGACATGACCAAGCGTGACCCGGGCGCGGCGCGCGACTCGTACAACGAGTTCGCCCAGCTCACCAGCCGCTTCCCCAACAGCCGCTACGCCCCGGACGCCAAGCAGCGCATGATCTACCTGCGCAACCTGCTGGCCTCCTACGAAATCCACGTCGCCGACTACTACCTGAGCCGCGAGGCTTACGTTGCCGCCGCCAACCGTGGCCGCTACGTGGTGGAGAACTTCCAGGAAACGCCATCGGTTGCCGACGGCCTGGCCGTGATGACCGAGGCCTACCAGAAAATGCACCTGGACGACCTGGCCGCCACCAGCCTGGAAACCCTCAAGCTCAACTACCCGAACCACCCGAGCCTGGTCGACGGTCAGTTCGTACCCAAGCAGAGCGAGTCCGACGGTCGCTCCTGGCTGTCCAAGGCTACCCTGGGCCTGATCGAGACCGACACCCCGCTGCCACCGGGTGAAACCCGCGCCAACCAGGACGTGGTCCGTCAGTTCAAGGACGCCCGCTCGGAAATGCCGGCCGACCTGCTGCCCAAGGACGAGAACGGCGATCCGATCCTGCCGGCTGGCCCCAAGGAAGCCGAAGAGGATCGTTCCTGGTTCAGCTACCTGACCTTCGGTCTGTTCGACTGACAGATCGCGCAACGACAGAAAGGGAGGCCAAGGCCTCCCTTTTTTCATGGCCGCGTCCTAGACTGTGGCCTCTTCATTCACGACAAGCTGGACACCATGGTTCGTCTACTCTTCTGGATCGCCCTGATCGCCGCCGCGTTCTGGCTGTGGCGTAAATTCAAGATCAGCCAGCAATCACGCCCCGAGCCACGCCTCGAAGACCCCTTGACCATGGTGCGCTGCGCCCATTGCGGTGTACACCTGCCCAACGACCGGGCACTCAAGCTCGGCAAGGACTGGTACTGCAGCCAGGCCCACCTCGAGCAGGGTCCTGGCCGACAAGGTTGATTGCCGACAACTGGCTCCCCCCAGTGCAGGAGGGGGCCAGTTTTCAGATTCCTGGGCAAGGCCCGCTTATCCCTCCCCGACCCTTTAGCTCCATTTGCGACCCCTCTCCCCCGCCACCATTGACCCTGCCCGACAAAACTCGCTAAATCCTATTTATCCGCATAAATATGAAAAATAACGAAATGCTCAAGCCCAAACGCAAGCGCCAGAAGCTCTCGGACTTGATCGTCGAATCGGTCAAGCGCTCGATCGTCACCGAAGCCTTGCGCCCCGGTGATCGCCTGCCCACCGAACGCGAGTTGATGGAGCACTTCGAATGCTCCAAAGGGACCGCCCGCGAGGCACTCAAGGCCCTGGAGGTCGAAGGGCTGGTCAACACCCGCACCGGCCCGACCGGCGGCGCCTATCTCGCTGAAGTGGGCACCGAGCCGGCCAGTCGTGCGCTGCGCAACTACCTGCACTTCCAGCATCTGGACGGCGAACAGGTCTACCAGTTGCGCAAGGTCATCGAGGTCGAGTTGGCAGTGGCCGTGATGGGGCAGCTCAGCGACGCCGACTATGCCGCGCTGCAGGCCAACATCGACTTCTGCAGCACCCCGGAAGACAGCGAGCAGGGCCAGCGCGAACAGCGCCTGGCGGAAATCGAGTTCCACACCTTGCTGGCACGCCGCTGCCCCAATCCGCTGCTGCGCTTCATGGCGGTGTTCCTCAACGACCTGCTGCGCGACCTGGTGGTACTGAAGAAGGCCTACCTGCCCAAGCGCCAGCAGTTCGCCGCGGCCAACATCGACTACCACAAGCAACTGCTGGTCGCCCTGCGCGCCAGCGATGAAAAGGCCGTGCGCCGGCTGATGCACGAGCACATGTGCGACGCCGAACATCACATGACCGCGCTGGAGGGCGAGGTCGAACGCAACTTCCTGCTGGAGTTCGAGCACCACCACTGATCCAGCCTGCACAGAGGCCTGCCTACAGGCCCCGCCGTACCCGCTTTGCCATTGCCACTCCTGCCTAATAACCAGAATCAAGGAGTTATCCATGCAAAGACGTACCCTGCTCAAGGCAGGTCTTGCCCTGGGTGCCCTCGGCAGTCTCCCCCTGGGAGCGCAGCGGGCATTCGCCGAACAGCCGCTGGTCTTCTACGGGCTCAAGTCGATGTCCGGCGCCTTCGCCAGCTACGGCAAGTACGCCGACATGGGCTCGCGCCTGGCCATCGCCGAGCACCCGCAACTGCTGGGGCGGCCGCTGCAGTACAAGGTCATCGACACCGAAGGCAATGCCGGCAAGGCCGTGCGCAAGGTCCAGGAAGCCATCGGCCAGGACGGTGCGAGATTCTTCCAGGGTTGCACCCTGTCTTCCTCCGCCCTGGCCGTGTCCAAGGAAATCAACAAGGCCGGCGGCGTGTTCATGACCCCGGTCGGCGCCGACGAGATCACCGGCAAGGATTGCAATCTCTCGACATTCCGCTGGTCGGTGCCGACCTACGGCGCGATTCGCGAAACCCTGGTGCCGATGATCCGCCAGCTGCCGCAAGCCAAGCGCTGGTACACCATCACCCCGCAATACGTGTTCGGCGATGCGCTGCTGGACAATGCGCGCAAGGTTTTTGCCGAGTTCGGTGTCGAGCACATCGGCAACAGCTACCACTCGCTGCAGGAACAGGAGTTCTCCGGGTACCTGACCAATGCCATCGCCGCCAAGCCCGACGTGCTGGTGCTGCTGAACTTCGGCAGCCAGTCGTCCAACGCCCTGCGCCAGGCGGTCAACTTCGGCATCAAGGAGCGGATGAAGGTGCTGCTGGTCTGGTCGGCAGGGCTCGACCAGTTCCAGGAGCTGGGCAGCGATGTGCTCGAAGGGGTCTACCTGGGCGCCCAGTACTGGCATCAGGTGGATACGCCGCTGAACAAGGCGCTGGTCGCCGCCACGCAGAAGGCCTATGGAATCAACCCCAACTATCCGCTGGCCGCCGACTACATCGGCACCAAGGTCATGCTCGACGCCATCGTCCAGGCTGGCACCTTCGACGGCGCCAGCGTCGCCAGGGCCTTGCAGGGCATGCGCTTCCAGGGCCCGACCGGCGAAGAGCTGATCCGCCCTGGCGACCACCAGGTGCTCAAGGACTACTACCTGCTGCGCGGCAAGCCCCAGGGGCAGTTGCGCGACGAGGACGACCTGGCTGAAGTCATCAGTTCGGGCCGCTCGTTCGTCGAGGTCGATCACACCGGTTGCGCCCTGGCCTGAGGCCGCGCCGCCAGTCAAACACACCTGTACAGGCAGCCGCGCCGCGCGCTGTCGAGGGCACGCTCATGCTCGAATTGTACCTGTTCCAACTGCTCAACGGCCTGGGCCTGGGGATGATCTACTTCCTCATCGCCGTAGGCCTGACGATCATTTTCGGCCTGCTGAACTTCGTCAACTTCGCCCACGGGGCGTTCTTCCTGCTCGGCGCCTACCTGTGCTACACCGCCGTGGCTCTGACCGGCAACTTCTGGCTGGCATTGCTGATCGCCCCGCTGGTCGTGGCAGCGCTGGCCTGGGCGGTGGAGCGCCTGCTGATCAAGCGCATCTACCACCTGCCGCACACCTTCCAGATCCTGGTCACCCTGGGCATCGCCCTGATCATCCAGGAAGCCTCGGTCCTGATCTGGGGGCCGGTGGGCAAGAACATCGCCGTACCGCCGGAGCTCCGTGGCGTGGTGATCCTGGGCGACTTCATCTACCCCTACTACCGCCTGTTCCTGATCGGCTTCGCCGCGCTGATCGGCCTGGCCTTGTGGCTGCTGCTCGAACGCACGCGCTTCGGTGCCCTGGTACGCGCCGGCAGTGAAAGCACCGAAACCGTGTCGCTGCTGGGCACCAACATCTTCCGCCTGTTCTCCCTGACCTTCGCCCTCGGTGTGGGCCTGGCCGGTGTCGCCGGGGTGCTGTTCGCGCCGTTGCGCGGTGCCCAGCCCTTCGTCGGCCCGGAGATCCTCGGCATCGCCTTCGTAGTGGTGGTGATCGGCGGCATGGGTTCGTTCGGCGGCGCGCTGGTCGGTGGACTGCTGGTCGGCGTGGTGCAAAGCATGATGACCAGCCTCTGGCCGCAAGGCGCCAGCCTGATGATCTACGGGGCGATGGCCGCGGTGATCCTGGTCCGTCCCTATGGCCTGTTCGGGAGAGCATGATTGATGAGCGAGAAGAATCCATTACCGGTCGGGCCGCGCACGCCCGTCCTGCTGTTGCTGGTGGTCGCCAGCCTGGTGCTGCTGCCGTTAGTGCTGCCTTCGGCCACGCTGGCCACCGAGATCCTGATCTTTGCCCTGGCGGCGCTCGCCTGCAACCTGCTGCTGGGCTACACCGGCCTGCTGTCGTTCGGCCAGGGCATTTTCTTCGGCGTGGGTGCCTATGGCGCGGCACTGCTGATGATCCATCTGAAATGGGGGCTGTTCGCCGCGCTGCTGGGCGCTGCGGTATTCGGTGCGTTGCTGGCGCTGCTGGTCGGCGCACTGGCGATCCGGCGCAAGGGCATCTACTTCGTCATGCTGACCCTGGCCTTCAGCCAGATGGCGTACTTCCTGGCCTACACCCTCAGCGGCTGGACCGGTGGCGACAACGGCCTGCTCGACGTGCCGCGGCCGAATATCGAGGTCTTCGGTCATGTACTGGTCGATCTGGCCGACCCTCGGCATTTCTATGCCTTCGTCGCCCTGCTGTTCCTGTTGATTTTCGCCTTCGCCCTGCGGGTGATCCGCTCGCCCTTCGGCAGCACCTTGCTGGCGATCCGCGAGAACGAGACCCGCGCGGCGGCGATCGGCTACGACACCCGCCACTTCAAGATCCTGGTGTTCATGCTGTCCGGCGCCATCACCGGTATCGCCGGGGCGCTTTACGCCATGCTGCTGCACTTTGCACCGCTGTCGAACATCGACCTGATGATGAGCGAGAACATCCTGATCATGACCATCATCGGCGGCACGGGCTCGCTGTTCGGCTCGCTGCTGGGGGCCGGCGCCATCGTGGTGCTGGGCGACGTGCTGTCGGAGCTGTGGCCGCGTTGGCTGATGCTGCTCGGGCTCATCCTGATCCTGGTGGTGGTGTTCATGCGTGGCGGCCTGTGGGGCGGCCTGGCCGAGCTGGGCAAGCGCCTGCGTCCGGGGCGTACGTTGTCGACCAAGACCAAGGAGACCTTGTGATGAGCGAGTTCCTGCTGGAAACCCGCAACCTGGAGCTGGCCTACGGGCCGTTCCGCGCAGTCGGCGGTGTCGACCTGAAAGTCCGCCCTGGCACCATCCACACGGTCATCGGCC
The DNA here is from genome assembly GCF_049942315.1 of Pseudomonas wayambapalatensis. Taxonomy (NCBI): domain Bacteria; kingdom Pseudomonadati; phylum Pseudomonadota; class Gammaproteobacteria; order Pseudomonadales; family Pseudomonadaceae; genus Pseudomonas; species Pseudomonas wayambapalatensis. The sequence goes on along the minus strand of NZ_JBNFMU010000220.1, from coordinate 19,585 downwards.
CCAACGGCGCCGGCAAGACCAGCCTGTTCCACTGCCTGACCGGCGAACGCCAGGCCACCGCCGGCAGCATCCTGTTCAATGGCCGCGACATCGTCCGCAAGCCCTCCCATGGCCGCGTGGCCCTGGGCATGGCGCGCTCGTTCCAGCTCACCAGCCTGTTCCAGAACCTCTCGGTGCGCGAGAACCTGCGCCTGGCCGCCCAGGGCCGCGACGGCCTGGGCGCGCTGAACTTCTGGCGCAGCGTCGAGCACAAGCGCAGCCACTGGGACACCGCCGACCAGGTGCTCGAGCGCCTGAAACTCACAGGCCGTGCCGACACCCTCGCCGGCGAACTCTCCCATGGCCAGCAGCGCGTACTGGAAGTCGGCATGTCGATCTGCGCCAAGCCAAGCCTGCTGATGCTCGACGAACCCACCTCCGGCATGGGCATCGACGACATTCCGCTGATGACCGAGCTGATCAGCGATCTGGGCCGCGACCACACCGTGCTGCTGATCGAGCACAACATGAGCATCGTCATGTCGATCAGCCAACGCATCACCGTCATGAGCCACGGCCAGATCCTGGTCGAGGGCACCCCGGAATTCGTGCGCAACGACGAACGCGTGCGCACCGCCTACCTTGGAGAGGCCGCCTGATGCTCAACGTCGACTCGATCCATTCCTACTACGACAAAAGCCACGTGCTCGAAGGCGTCTCCCTGCAGGTCGGTGCCGGCGAACTGGTGACCCTGCTGGGGCGTAACGGCGCCGGCAAGACCACCACCCTGCGCAGCATCCTCGGCATCGTGCGGCCACGCCAGGGCCAGATCAGCTTCGATGGCCAGCCTCTGGTCGGCCGCGAAATCTTCGATATCGCCCGCCGGGGCATCGCCCTGGTGCCGGAGCACCGCGGCATCTTTCGCCAGCTCAGTGTCGAGGAAAACCTGAAGATCGCCACGCGCAAGGAGAGCCGCTGGCAACTGCGTGACGTCTACGCGATGTTCCCGCGCCTGGAAGAGCGCCGCCGTAACGGCGGCTTCGCGCTGTCGGGTGGCGAGCAGCAGATGCTGGCGATCGCCCGGGCCCTGCTCAATGGCCCGCGGTTGCTGATCCTCGATGAGCCGACCGAGGGGCTGGCGCCGGTGATCGTCGACGAGTTGGTGAAGATCCTGCGGCGGATCAAGGACGAGGGCCTGTCGATCCTGCTGGTGGAGCAGAACCTGATGGTCTGCGATGCCTTGGCCGACCGTCACTACGTGCTCGAACAGGGTCGCGTGGCCTACCAGGGAACCGCCGCACAGTTTCGCGACGACCCGAGCATCAAGAACCGCTACCTGGCGCTGAGTGCCTGATTTCAGGCATTGCTCTGTATCGGCCTCTTCGCGGGCAAGCCCGCTCCCACTGGGATATCGCCACGCGCCGCCCGCGAAGAAGCCCCCTATTTGCTACAGGAGAGACGCCCCATGAACACCCGCATCGATCCCTCGCAACACCTGCTCGGCCAGGGCGCCCTGGTCAACCGCGAGCGCCTCTGGCAATCGCTGATGGACCTGGCCCGGCTCGGCGCCACGGCCAAGGGCGGCGTGTGCCGCCTGGCGCTGACCGATCTCGACCGACAGGCCCGCGACCTGTTCGTGCGCTGGTGCGAGGAGGCCGGCTGCACGGTCAGTGTCGACGCCATCGGCAACATCTTCGCCCGCCGCGCAGGACGCAACCCGGCACTGGCGCCGGTCATGACCGGCAGCCATATCGATACCCAACCCACCGGAGGCAAGTTCGACGGCTGCTACGGCGTCATGGCCGGGCTCGAAGTGGTGCGCACCCTCAATGACCTTGGCCTGCAGACCGAGGCCCCACTGGAAGTGGTGGTGTGGACCAACGAAGAAGGCTCGCGCTTCCCACCGTGCATGATGGGGTCGGGGGTGTTTGCCGGTAAGTTCGGCCTGCAGGAGACCCTCGACAAGGTCGACGAACAAGGCCTTTCGGTGGGCGCGGAGCTCCAGCGCATCGGTTACGCCGGCCCGCGGGTGCCCACCGGGCATCCGGTCGGCGCTTATTTCGAAGCGCATATCGAACAAGGGCCTGTGCTGGAGGACCAGCGCACCACCATCGGTGTGGTTCAGGGCTGCCTGGGCCAGAAATGGTTCGACTTGGTACTCACCGGCGTCGAGGCGCATGCAGGCCCGACGCCGATGCACCTGCGCAAGGATGCGCTGGTTGGCGCTGCCGAGGTGGTGGCCGCAGTCAACCGCGTGGCCCACGCCCACCAGCCACATGCCTGCGGCACCGTCGGCTGCCTGAACCTGCACCCTGGTTCGCGCAACGTGATTCCCGGCCAGGTGCAGATGACCCTCGACCTGCGCCACCTCGACCCCGTCCAACTGGATGCGATGGTCGCCGAGGTGCGCGAGGTGATCGAGGCCAGTGCCGCCCGCCATGGCCTGAGTTTCGAGCTGACCCCCACCGCCGACTTCCCACCCTTGTACTTCGCCGAGCAGTGCGTCGATGCGGTACGCCAGGGTGCGCGCACGCTGGGCCTGAGCCACATGGACATCGTCAGTGGCGCTGGCCACGATGCGATCTTCCTCGCCGAGCTGGGCCCGGCCGGGATGATCTTCGTGCCGTGCGAAGGCGGCATCAGCCACAACGAAATCGAGAACGCCGCGCCGCAGGACCTGGCAGACGGCTGCGATGTGCTGCTGCGCGCCATGGTCCAGGCCGCCAACCCGGGAGCCCATTGAGATGACAGGCAAGACCGCCATCGGTGAATTCAGTGCCACCGAGCTGCTCGAACTGTACCGACGCCGCCAGTTGTCGCCGCTCGAAGTGATCGACGACGTGCTGGCCCGCATCGACCTGCACAACCCTGCCGTCAACGCCTACTGCCATGTCGACGGTGAAGGCGCGCGCGCGGCGGCCCGCGCCAGCGAACGCCGCTGGCAGCGTGGCGAGCCGTGCGGGCGCCTGGACGGCCTGCCCGCGTCGATCAAGGACCTGACCTTGACCCGCGGCATGCCGACCCGCAAAGGCTCGCGCACCAGCTCAGGCGCCGGGCCGTGGGAAGTCGATGCGCCCTTCAGCGCCTTCATGCGCGAGGCTGGCGCAGTGCTGGTGGGCAAGACCGCAACGCCGGAGTTCGGCTGGAAAGGGGTCACCGACAACCCGTTGTACGGCATCACCCGCAACCCCTGGGATACCCGTCTGACCGCCGGCGGGTCGTCTGGCGGTGCGGCAGCAGCAGCGGCGCTCAACCTCGGCGTGCTGCACCAGGGCAGCGATGCCGGTGGCTCGATTCGAATCCCCTGCGCCTTCACCGGCACCTTCGGCATCAAGCCGACCTTCGGCTACGTACCGCAGTGGCCAGCCAGCGCCATGACCGTGCTGTCGCACCTGGGGCCGATGACCCGTACGGTGGATGACGCCGTGCTGATGCTCGACTGCGTGGCCCGCCCCGACCCGCGCGACGGCCTGGCCGGAGCCCCGCGCCAGTCGCCCTGGCTGGACGACTCGACCGACCTGCGCGGCCTGCGCATCGCCTACAGCGCCGACTTCGGCTACATAAAGGTCGATCCGCAGATCCAGGCCTTGGTGGCCCAAGCCGTGCAGCGCCTGGCGCGCCTGGGGGCAACGGTAGAGGAAGTCGATCCAGGCTTCAGCGACCCGCTGCAGACCTTCAATACCCTGTGGTTCGCTGGCGCGGCACGCTTGGCCAGTGGACTGAGCGAGGCACAGCGGGACTTGCTCGACCCGGGCCTGCGCGGCATCGCCGAACAGGGGGCCGGCATCAGCCTGGCCGATTACACCCACGCCCTGGAAGCACGCGCCGAGCTGATCGCGCAGATGAACGCCTTCCACCAGCGTCATGACGTGCTGCTGTCACCGATGCTGCCGCTGGTCGCGTTCGAAGCCGGGCACAACGTGCCGCCAGGGTCGGGCATGGCGCAGTGGATGGAGTGGACGCCGTTCAGCTACCCGTTCAACCTGACCCAGCAGCCTGCGGCGTCGGTCCCCTGCGGTTTCACGCACGAGGGGTTGCCGGTGGGGCTGCAGGTGGTGGGCGCGCGCTTTGCCGATGAACAGGTGCTCAGGGTGTGCAAGGTGTACGAGCAGCATTACCCGAGCCGGCACCTGCAGGCGCCGCACCGGCACTGAAGGCTGGCAGAGTCCGCAGCGGCCTTGCGCAACGCAAGGCCGCTGCATGTTTTCAGCCCAGACGCCCGGCCGGCGCGTAGGGCGCAGGATCGATGATCGGCTCGGCCCCGGTCAGCAGGTCGGTAAACAACTGGCACGAAGCAGGCGCCAGCACCAGACCGTTGCGGTAATGCCCGCAGTTGAGCCACAACCCCGCATGCCCAGGCACCGGTCCGATGTAGGGAATGCCTTCAGGCGAGCCCGGTCGCAGCCCGGCCCAATGCCCAACGACTGGCGCGTCCTTCAGTTGCGGCAACAGCTCGATCGCCGAAGCCCGCAGGCTTTGCAGCGCTGCCTCGGTCGGGGTCTTGTCGAAGCCCTCGTGCTCAAGCGTGCTGCCCACCAGGATATGCCCGTCACGCCGCGGAATCGCATAACGCCCCTTGGCCAGTACCATGCTTGGCAGGAAGTCGGCATCGCACTTGAGCAGGATCATCTGCCCCTTTACCGGCTCCACCGGCAATTCCAGCCCCAGGGAGCGCAACAGGTCACCACTCCAGGCACCGGCACTGAGCACCACCTCGTCGGCGCTCAGCACGCCTTCATTCGTCAGCACACCGGTCACACGCCCGCCTTCCTGGGCGAAACCGCTGATCTGGCAGTGCTCGCGCAGACTGACGTTGGGCAGCGCCAGCAACGCGGCTTTGAGCGACTTCACCAGGCGCGGGTTGCGCACGTTGGCCACGCCAGCCATGTAGATGGCGCGCTGGAAGCCTGGGCCGAGGACTGGCACGGCGTCATAGGCCGCCGAGATATCCACGGCGCTCAAGGGACGTTGTTCGCGCGCAGCCCAGGCCAGGGCCTGGGCTTCATCGTCGAGGTCGAGCCAGTACAGACCGGTGGTGTGCACTTCAGGGTCGACACCCGTGCTGGCGAACAGGCGCTCGCCCAACTGTGGATAAAAATCCTGCGACCAATGCGCCAGGGCGGTCACCGCCGGGCTGTAGCGCCACGGATACAGCGGCGAGACGATACCACCGCCGGCCCAGGACGACTCACGGCCGACCTCGCCCTGGTCGCACACCACCACCCGGTCAACCTTTGCGGCCAGGTTGAACGCAGTCAGCAGACCGATCACCCCGCCACCGACAATCACTACGTGCTTGCTCATCTGTCGATCCAACACCTGAAGTAAAAACGCCTCACCAACAATCCGCCTCATCCAGCGCCCCGGGGTTTGCGCGCACACCGGCCTGGTCAAGCTGGTAGTCGCCACAACGATCACGCGCCATCAGCCCCTGGGCCTGACGCTCGGCCAGTAGCCGATACTGGCCGTGCTCGCGCCAGGCTCGCAGGCGGTAGAAACGGCTACCCTCGGGCAGCGGTGTCTGCCACTGCTCGCTGTCGGCATACTGGCCGGTACGGGCGTAGTGATATTCCAGACGCTGGGCGGCATCGTGCAGCAGGCCGACCACTTCGCCGCGCGCGGCACGCCGAAGCTGGTCGCTGTAGCTGGGATAGGCAACGCTCGCCAGAATGCCGGTCACGGCCACGACAAGCAACAGCTCCATAAGGCTTAGGCCACGTTGCATCTCAAGCCCCCCTGAATCGCTGGCGCCAGGCGATACGCCGGGGTGCCTGGGCCTGTCCGGGCTCGACCGCATAGATCGCCTCCAGTACCTGCCGTGCGCGGGCCTGACGGCTTACCGCAGTGATCCGGAACAGAACCACCCTTGCCCCTTCCGGCATGTGCGCAGCGCGGGTACTAACGCCCAGTTGCTGCACCTGGAAGAAACCGTGCTCGCTGGCCTGCCAAGGTGGGCGCCCATCAATCAGGTCATGGGGTGCGGGCGGTGGGGCGCACACCTGGCAGGGCGAGGGGGGCGCCAGGGCAAGCTGCAGCGCGCCCGCCAGCAGGCTCGCCTCGGCCTCTTCAAAGGCGCGCGCCGCCGCCAGCGCGCTGCCCGCCAAGGCTATCTGCTGCAGCGTGTCACGCAGGGCCGAGATGGAGAACAGACCAAGCAGCAGGCTCAGCACCAGGGCCAGCAGCAAGACCATTCCGCGCTGGGCGCTCATGACGGTGGCAACCGGTTGCGCAGGGCAACGCTCAGCGCGTAGTCCCGCTCGATGTCCAGCACAGGGTCGACAAGGGTCAACTGCAGGTCCACACGCTCCCCGTCATTGCCCACGACACGGGTGGCGCGAAAAGCACGCACATTGTCGATGAGCACGGCATTCATGCCGCCGCCGCTGAGCATCAGGCTGTCGCCTTGAAAGCGGTAGGTCTGCCGCCGCAGCGGGAAAGCCAGCGTGGTGCCGCTGCCGGGCTGGCGTGCCGGATGCACTTGTGCCCAGGCGAGACAGTCGGTGAGCAGCGTCCAGTCCGGGTTTCCTCCGGCCCCTGGTACATCGGCGGTCACCAGGCTGAGCGTGGCCTCGCGGCCATTGCCGGCGTGGGATATCTGCAAGGGCTGGGCAAAGGCCTGTGCAGCAGATGGGTCGATGAACTCGAGGGTTTCGGCTGCCAGGCAACCAAACATGCCGGTCATGCGAATGTCCTGCGCCAGCCGGTGCAAGGCCAGCGACGCGTCATCCTGCATCCGCGACAACGCGCCTTGCATGCGCCAGGCCTGCTGGGCCGAGACCAGGGCCTGCCCCGCTGCGGCCAGCAGCATCAAGCCCAAGGCCAGTGCCAGCAAGGCCTCCAACAGGCCGAAGCCTTGCTGTCGGCTCATCATGGCAACACCCGGCCCTGCAGCGCGATGACCTGCGCCTCGCTGCCGCGTGGGTCGTGCCAGCGAATCTCCAGTTGCAACCACTCCCCGGTCACCACCGCCCGCCCCTCGCCGCTCTCGCCCAGCAGCGAACCGATCAGGGCGCGCCAACTGTGCAGCGCCTCGGGTTCAAGGGTGCCGCTCGCCCTCACCCGCTCGAACAACAAGTGCGCCAACTGCACGACCTGCGCATCGCGCCGCGCCCCTTCGCCGACCTGCACTGCGCGTATCTGCGATGCCGCCGCGGCGAACAGCCCGAGCGACAGCACCAGCACTGCCAACACCACTTCCAGCAAGGTCATGCCCCGCTCCCTGTGCACCATGGTTTCGCCTCCTGCGAAATTTCCCGCCAAGCATGACCGGCCTGGCTGACTGGACCTCCTGGTCCGCAGCACCGAAGCTACAGCGAAGCACTTCCAGGGAGGAATGCACGATGCTGCAACAGGGAGTAACACTGATACAAATGATGAGCGTACTGGCCATGCTCGCGCTTCTGACACAGCTCGCGGCACCGGCCTACGCCAACTTAACCGAAGACCTTCGCCAGGCCGCAGCCGCCCGTGACCTGGCGCAGAGCCTGCGAAGTGCACGTAGCCACGCCCTGCTGCAGAACCGGAGCGTTGTGGTGCAACCACTGGAGGGGGATTGGGGGAAGGGTTGGCAAACAGTGCAAGAGGGAGACCAGCAACTGTTGCGCGAGCATCGGCTGGGCCGATCCGTGAGGATCGCTGCCAACCTGGAAAAACTGAGATTCAGTGGCCTGGGCGTCCCCCTGCGCGACAATGGCGCATTTTCCGGCGGCACCTTGCAGGTCTGCCAACGCGCGCAGGGCAACAGTCAGCATCGGGTCGTTGTCGCACCTAGCGGGCGAGTCAGCCTGCGCAGCGGGGCGAGCGAAGCACCGCGCTGCGCAGCCCCCTGATCAGATCAGCGAGCGAACCCGCAGCTCCTTTGGCATCGAGAAGGTGATGTTCTCTTCACGCCCGTCGAGCTCTTCAGCGCCCGTAGCGCCCCAGGTTTTGAGCTGCTCGATCACCCCACGCACCAGCACCTCGGGCGCAGAAGCGCCTGCGGTGATGCCGATGCGCTGTACGCCGTCGAACCAGGCACGCTGCAGGTCTTCGGCACCGTCGATCAGGTAGGCCGGGGTGCTCATGCGCTCGGCCAGCTCGCGCAGACGGTTGGAGTTGGAACTGTTCGGGCTGCCGACCACCAGTACCACATCACACTCGTCGGCCAGTTGCTTGACCGCATCCTGGCGGTTCTGGGTCGCGTAGCAGATGTCGTCCTTGCGTGGGCCGCCGATATTCGGGAAGCGTGCGCGCAGGGCATCGATGACGCGACTGGTATCGTCCATGGACAGGGTGGTCTGGGTGACGAACGCCAGGTGGTCTGGGTCGCGGACCTGCAGGGTGGCGACATCCTTCTCGTCCTCGACGAGGTAGATGGCGCCGCCATTGCTGGCGTCATACTGGCCCATGGTGCCTTCGACTTCCGGGTGCCCTTCGTGGCCGATGAGGATGGTCTCACGGCCGTCGCGGCTGTACTTGGCAACCTCGATATGCACCTTGGTCACCAACGGGCAGGTGGCATCGAACACCTTCAGGCCACGCCCGGCGGCTTCCTGGCGTACCGCCTGGGACACACCATGGGCACTGAAGATGACGATCACATCGTCCGGGACCTGATCCAGCTCTTCGACGAAGATCGCGCCACGGTTGCGCAGGTCCTCGACGACGAACTTGTTGTGCACCACTTCGTGGCGCACGTAGATCGGCGGCCCGAAAACTTCCAGGGCACGGTTGACGATTTCGATCGCCCGGTCGACACCCGCGCAGAAGCCACGTGGATTGGCGAGTTTGATTTGCATGCTCGGCTCCAGGCTCACAGCGCCTTCACATCGAGGATCTTGACCTCGAAGTTCAGGGTCTTGCCAGCCAGCGGATGGTTGAAGTCGATGGTCACCTGGTTGTCATCGAAGGCTTTCACCACACCTGGAAGCTCGGTGTTGGCGGCATCGTTGAAGATCACCAGCAGGCCCTCGGACAGCTCCATGCCGTCGAACTGCGACCGGGGCATCACCTGTACGTTCTGCGGGTTAGGCTGACCGAAGGCGTTCTCAGGGGCGATGGTCAGCTTGCGCTCGTCGCCGGCCTTGAAGCCGAACAGTGCAGTCTCGAAGCCCGGTAGCAGGTTGCCATCGCCGACCTTGAACACGGCTGGAGCCTTGTCGAAGGTGCTGTCGACGGTGTCGCCGTTTTCCAGGTGCAACGCGAAGTGCAGGGTGACTTCGGTGTTCTGGCCGATACGGGTCTCAGTCATGGACCGGCTCCTCGGTTTTCTTGCTCTTGAACATGTCCAGCGCCAGCATCACCGCACCGACGGAAATCGCGCTGTCAGCCAGGTTGAAGGCCGGGAAGTAGTGGGTGTTGCGCCAGTGGACGAGGATGAAATCGACCACATGCCCCAGCACGACGCGGTCCCACAGGTTGCCGATGGCACCGCCCAGCACCAGGGCCAGCGCGACCGCCAGCCAGGTCTCGTTGCGCCCCAGGCGCTTGAGCCAGACCACCAGCACGACACTGACCACCACGGCGATCAGGGCGAACAGCCAGCGCTGCCAGCCCGAGCTGTCGGCCAGGAAACTGAAGGCCGCGCCGGTGTTGTAGGCCAGGGTCCAGCTGAAGTAGTCGGGGATGACCACGATCTGCTGGTACATGGTCAGGGCGTTATCGAAATACAGCTTGGTGGCCTGGTCGAGGACCAGGACCACCAGGCTCAGCCAGAGCCAGGCAAGGCGCCCGAAGCGCCCCGCTGCAGGATTAGGCATAGTGGCGCACCTCACCGTTGCCGCTGATGTTGTCGACGCAGCGAGCGCAGATCTCCGGGTGCTCCGGATGGCTGCCGACGTCGGCGCGGAAGTGCCAGCAACGGCCGCACTTGGCGTGGCCGGACTTGACCACTTTCAGCTTGAGGCCTTCGACTTCGGTTGTCACCGCCTCGGCCGGCGCCTGGACGAACGGCACCACGCTGGCGGCAGAGGTGATCAGCACGAAGCGCAGCTCGTCGCCCAGCTTGGCCAGGTCGGCGCTCAGGCCTTCCTCGGCGAAGAGCGTGACTTCGGCCTGCAGGTTGCCACCGATGACCTTGGCCACGCGCTGGTTCTCCAGCTCCTTGTTGACCGCTGCCTTGACCGCCATGATGCGGTCCCAGTAGGCGCGATCCAGCTCGCTGTCCTGCGGCAGCTCGCTCAGGCCCTGGTACCAGGTGTTGAGCATGACCGACTCGTTGCGCTCGCCCGGCAGGTACTGCCAGATCTCGTCAGCGGTGAAGGCCAGGATCGGCGCGATCCAGCGCACCAGCGCCTCGCTGATGTGGTACAGCGCGGTCTGGCAGGAGCGGCGCGCGACGCTGTTGGCGCCGGTGGTGTACTGGCGGTCCTTGATGATGTCGAGGTAGAAGCCGCCCAGCTCCTGCACACAGAAGTTGTGCACCTTGGAGTAGACGTTCCAGAACCGGTACTCGGCGTAGTTCTCTTCCAGCTCGCGCTGCAGCAGCAGGGTGCGGTCGACCGCCCAGCGGTCCAGCGCCAGCATGTCTTCGGCCGGCAGCAGGTCACGCGCCGGGTCGAAGCCGGACAGGTTGGAGAGCAGGAAGCGCGCGGTGTTGCGGATACGCCGGTAGGCGTCGGCGCTGCGCTGCAGGATCTGCTCGGAAACGGCCATCTCGCCAGAGTAGTCGGTGGCCGAGACCCACAGGCGCAGGATGTCGGCGCCCAGGGTGTTGTTGACCTTTTCCGGCTCGATGGTGTTACCCAGCGACTTGGACATCTTGCGGCCGTTCTCGTCCACGGTGAAACCGTGGGTCAGCAGCTCGCGGTACGGCGCGTGACCGTCGATGGCGCAACCGGTCAGCAAGGAGGAGTGGAACCAGCCGCGGTGCTGGTCGGAGCCCTCCAGATACAGGTCGGCGCGCGGACCGGTGGTGTGGCCGATGTCGTGCGAGCCACGCAGCACGTGCCAGTGGGTGGTGCCGGAGTCGAACCAGACGTCGAGGGTGTCGGCGATCTTGTCGTACTGGCCGGCCTCGTCACCCAGCAGCTCCTGGGCGTCGAGCTTGAACCAGGCCTCGATACCTTCTTTCTCGACGCGCTTGGCCACTTCTTCCATCAGTTCGACGGTGCGAGGGTGCAGTTCGCCGGTCTGCTTGTCGAGGAAGAACGGGATAGGGACGCCCCAGTTGCGCTGGCGCGAGATGCACCAGTCAGGACGGTTGGCGATCATCGCGTGCAGGCGCGCCTGGCCCCAGGACGGCACGAACTTGGTGTCCTCGATGGCCTTGAGCGCGCGCTCGCGCAGGTTTTCACCGTTGTTGGGCTGCTTGTCCATGCCCACGAACCACTGTGCGGTGGCACGGTAGATCAGCGGGGTCTTGTGGCGCCAGCAGTGCATGTAGCTGTGGCTGATGGTTTCGGTGTGCAGCAGCGCACCGACTTCCTGCAGTTTCTCGACGATGGCCGGATTGGCCTTCCAGATGAACTGGCCACCGAAGAACTCCAGCGATGGCGCGTACACGCCGTTGCTCTGCACTGGCGTGAGGATGTCGTCGTTGACCATGCCGTAGCGCTTGCAGGTGACGAAGTCGTCCTCACCGTAGGCCGGTGCGGAGTGGACCACACCAGTACCGGCGCCCAGCTCGACGTACTCGGCCAGGTAGATGGGCGACAAGCGCTCGTAGAACGGGTGGCGGAAATTGATCAGCTCCAGCGCCTTGCCTGGCGCCGTGGCCACTACCGAGCCTTCCAGCGCATAACGCTTCAGGCACGACTCGACCAGCTCCTCGGCCAGCACCAGCAGGCGCTCGCCGGTATCGACCAGGGCGTAGTTGAAATCCGGGTGGATGTTCAGCGCCTGGTTGGCCGGGATGGTCCAGGGGGTGGTGGTCCAGATCACGATCGCGGCAGGCTTGGCCAGCGAAGCCAGGCCGAAGGCGGCGGCCAGTTTGTCCTGGTCGGCGATCGGGAAGGCCACATCGATGGTCTGGGATTTCTTGTCGGCATATTCGACCTCGGCCTCGGCCAGGGCCGAACCGCAATCGAAGCACCAGTTCACCGGCTTGAGGCCCTTGAACACGAAGCCCTGCTTGACCATCTCGGCCAGGGCGCGGATCTCGCCAGCTTCGTTGGCGAAGTCCATGGTCTTGTAGGGGTTGTCCCAGTCACCCAGCACACCCAGGCGGATGAATTCGCTCTTCTGCCCTTCGATCTGCTCGGCGGCATAGGTGCGGCACAGCTCGCGGGTCTGGTCGGGCGTCAGGTGCTTGCCATGGGTGACCTCGACCTTGTGCTCGATCGGCAGGCCATGGCAGTCCCAGCCCGGTACATAGGGCGCGTCGAAGCCCGACAGGGTCTTGGAGCGGACGATCATGTCCTTGAGAATCTTGTTCAGCGCGTGACCGATGTGGATTTTGCCGTTGGCATAGGGCGGGCCGTCGTGCAGGACGAACTTCGGACGATCCTTGCCAATCTCGCGCAACTTCCGGTACAGGCCAATGCTGTCCCAGCGCTGCAGGATCTGCGGTTCGCGCTGAGGCAGGCCGGCCTTCATGGGGAAGGCGGTGTCCGGAAGGTTAAGCGTGGCTTTGTAGTCGGTCATTTCAGGCTCTTGGTTAGCGGTTGAGCGTGCCAGTGGGCACGCGCGGCGGCGATGTCCGCGTCGATCGCCGACTTCAGCGCCTCCAGGGAGGCGAATCGCTGCTCCTCGCGCAGCTTGTGGTGGAACTCCACTGTCAGACGCCGGCCATAGAGGTCGCCGGTGTAGTCCAGGAGGTGGATTTCCAGGTGGGGACGCCCATCACCCTTGACGGTAGGACGAACCCCGATGTTGCCGACACCCGGCCAGGGCGTGCCGTCGATCTCGATGCTGGTCAGGTAGACCCCGGACAGCGGTACGCGACGGCGCTTGAGCTGGATGTTGGCGGTGGGCGTGCCGAGCTGACGGGCCAGTTTCTGGCCGTGCAACACGCGCCCGGTAATACGATACGGACGGCCCAGCAAGTGCTCGGCCAGCTCGAAGTCGGCTTCGGCCAAAGCCTTGCGCACTTCGGTGCTGCTGACGCGCAGGCCGTCCTGGATCACGGTGTTGGCCGCCTCGACGGTGAACCCGTACTGCTGGCCGGCCTCGACCAGGAAATCGAAGTCACCTGCGCGATCACAACCGAAGCGGAAGTCGTCACCGACCTCCAGGTGCCGCACGCCCAGGCCGTCCACCAGCACCGCCTTGACGAACTGATCGGCACTGAGCTTGCTCAGGCGCTGGTTGAAGGCCAGGCACAGCACCCGGTCGATGCCTTCGCCGGCCAGCAGCTCGACCTTGTCGCGCAGACGCGCCAACCGGGCCGGCGCGGTGTCCGGGGCGAAGTACTCACGTGGCTGCGGCTCGAAGATTACCACGCAGGTGGGTAGGCCCAGCTCCTGGCCGCGCTCACGCAAGCGCGCCAGGATGGCCTGGTGGCCCCGGTGAACCCCGTCGAAGTTGCCAATGGTGGCGACACAGCCCCGGTGCTCGGGGCGCAGGTTGTGAAGACCTCGAACCAGCTGCATAACGCGCTTCTTGCTCATAAAGTGGCCGATTATAACCACACCGGGGCGCTGGTGACAGGCAGCAGTGCCACTGTGGGCCATGGAATGCGAAAAACCGACGTCTGACCCTGTCCGCGCCCTAGTGAAGTGCCTTGCGAGCGAAATGCCGGGGCCGGAAACCACACAGGAAAAGGCAACCAAAGTAAGTCACCACGCCCGCGCCAATCAATGCGCCCAGACGCAGGAAGCGCTCGAGCATGCCGCCCTGCGCCCATGGCGGCATGAAGTGCATGCCCAACAGCAGCACAACGGACATCAGCCCAACTGCCAGTACCAGCTTGAGCAGGAACATCGCCCAGCCCGCCTGGGGCTGGAACAGGCCCTGGCTGCGCAGTTTCCAGAACAGCAGCCCGGCGTTGAGGCAGGCTCCCAGGCTGATGGCCAGGGCCAGACCGGCGTGCTGCAGCGGACCGATCAGGGCGAGGTTGAACAATTGCGTGCAGACCAGGGTGAAGATGGCGATCTTGACTGGCGTACGGATGTTCTGTTGCGCATAGAAGCCAGGCGCCAGAACCTTGACCAGGATGATCGCCAGCAGCCCCACCGAATAGGCGATCAGCGCTCGCTGGGTCATGGCCGCATCGGTGGCGGTGAACTTGCCGTACTGGAACAGCGCCACGGTCAGTGGTTCGGCAAGGATCGCCAGGGCCAGCGTGCAGGGCAGCACCAGCAGGAAGCACAGGCGCAGGCCCCAGTCGAGGATTCGCGAATACTCTTCGCGGTCCTTGTTGGCGTAGGTCTTGGCCAGCGTGGGCAGGAGGATGGTGCCCAGCGCCACGCCCAATACACCGGAGGGCAGCTCCATCAGGCGGTCGGCGTAGTACATCCAGGATACAGAGCCGGCCACCAGGAAGGACGCGAAGATGGTGTTGATGATCAGCGAAATCTGGCTCACCGACACCCCGAGGATCGCCGGCAGCATCTGCTTGAGCACGCGCCATACCCCGGTATCCCGCAGGTTCAGCCGTGGCAGCACGAGCATGCCGATCTTCTTCAAGGCTGGCAGCTGGTACAGCAACTGCGCCAGGCCGCCCGCCAGAACGCCCCAGGCCAGGGCCATGATCGGCGGATCGAAGTACGGGGTGAGGAACACGGCGAAGGCGATCATCGCCACGTTCAGCAGCGTTGGCGTGAAGGCAGGTACAGAGAAGCGGTTCCAGGTATTGAGGATCGCCCCGACGAGCGACGACAGGGATATCAGCAATATATAAGGAAATGTCACCCTCAACAGTGCGGTGGTGAGTTCGTATTTCTCGGCACTGTCGACAAAACCGGGGGCTGTGACCCACACCACCCAGGGCGCGGCGAGTATGCCCAGGGCAGTGACCAGAGCCAGGACCAGCGTGAGCAGGCCACTGACATAGGCGATGAAAGTGCGCGTGGCCTCCTCGCCCTGCTGGGTCTTGTACTCGGCAAGGATGGGCACGAAAGCCTGGGAAAACGCGCCCTCGGCGAAGATACGCCGCAGCAGGTTGGGCAGTTTGAAGGCAATGAAGAAGGCGTCGGTGGCGATGCCGGCACCGAAGACCCGCGCCAGAATGGTGTCGCGCACGAAGCCCAGCACCCGCGAAATCATGGTGATAGAGCTGACTGCAGCCAGGGATTTGAGCAGGTTCATCGAAAAGTTTTACGCCTGGGACTTGAGAGCGCTGCCAGTTGGCGCCCGAGTGTGCGATAATCCCGCTTCTTTGCAGGGGTGCCAAAAACTCCCGAGTTTACAGGTCGTTGCGTAGAAAGGAATCTCTCCTTACGCGCGCACATGCCACTCGGCAGATCCTTGCAACTGGCCTTGACATCCGTCCGACTCATCGGCATGATTCGCGGCCTTATTTGTTTGCTATTTACCCAAAAGTCTTTCGAGGAGCTCGACGGTGGCCAACACACCTTCCGCCAAGAAACGTGCAAAACAGGCTGAGAAGCGTCGCAGCCACAACGCCAGCCTGCGTTCCATGGTCCGTACCTACATCAAGAACGTAGTCAAGGCCATCGACGCTAAAGACGCCGAAAAAGCGCAAGCTGCCTACACTCTGGCTGTACCTGTAATCGACCGTATGGCCGATAAAGGTATCATCCACAAGAATAAAGCTGCTCGCCACAAAGGCCGTCTGAATGGCCACATCAAGGCACTGAAAGAAGCTGCAGCTGCCTAAGCGACGCGCTTTAACAAAAACCGACCTCAGGGTCGGTTTTTTGTTGCCTGCGATTTATGTGGACAGCGTCAGGCTACCCAATGAAACCGGGCCGCGATAAGCGGCCCGACTTCATTGCTACTTGCCCACCGGGATCTTCGGCGCCCACTGCAGCCAGGCATCATCCGGCTTGTCGAACAAAGCGAAGGTCTGCTGCGGCCGTGCGGGATTGCCCATCTGCTCGCCATCCGGCGTGGCGAAGGCGATCCCTCCATCGATGAGGGTTTCCAGCGATTCGGTCCTCACTGTAGCCCCCTTGAACAGTCCCCAGTCAAAGCCGAAGCCACTGCTGTTCCAGAAACGGCTGCCGCCACGCACCAAGGCAGCATAACGCGGCTCGATCAGGATATGGATCAACACCCGATCCGCACTCTGCCCCAGCTCGTAGCCCGTGACCTTGCCAACCTGCACTTCACGATAGGTGACTGGCACACCCGGCTTTATCGATCCACGACGCGAGGCACTCAACGTCAGCGGTAGCCCGACTTCCTGACCAACCACCTCCGGCGCTTCGGGCAAGGCGATGAAGTCCCGCTGCGGGCCCTGACTCTTCAGTGCCGGCTGTACCTCCAGGTACTGGCCGCCGATCAGGGTGTCGAGGTTCTCTGTGCGCACCAGCCCGAATGCCGGCTTCACCACCCAGAATTGCGTGCCTGCCCGGGCAATACGGTCTGCGGCATCGGTGATCCGCGCTCGCAGCAGCACCGCCTGCAGGTCGGAGGTCAGGTCGACGCTTTCAATGCTGCCTACATCCAGGCCACGGAAGCGAATCGGCGTACCGGGCTTGAGGCCATCGGCACGGTCTACACGGATGGTCACCAGAGTGCCGGCGCGGTTGGCCGCCTCCTCGTTCTCCAGCAGGCGGAAGCGCGGAATGTGTCGCTTGAGCGGTACGTTCTGCTGTGGTGTATCGAAGGCGATGCCGCCGGCCATCAGGGTCTGCAACGACTCACTCTTGATCTTGATACCCGACAGGCCGCCGGTGAGGGTGATGCCGCTGGCATTCCAGAAGCGCGTCGAGCCGTTCACCAGGCCGGCATACTCTTTCTCGATATGCACACCAATCAGGATACGCTTGCTGTTGCGAGCGAACTGATAGCTCTGCACGCTACCGACCTTGACCTGGCGATAGGTTACCGGGCTACCGACCTCGAGCGAGCCGAGCGTGTCAGCGAACAGCACCAGGTGCAGGCCCGGCGCCTTGAGATCGAGCGGTGGCGCCTTGGCCCGAGCCTCGAACTCACGCTGCGGTCGCGCACCTTTCTCACCCGGTCGGATGGCGATGTAGTTACCCTTTACCAGTGCCTCAAGGCCGGTGATGCCCGCCAATGAAATGGACGGCTTGACCACCCAGAACTGGGTGCCCTCCACCAGGTAGTCCTCAGCCAGCGGGTCCAGCGTGAGCTCAGCCATGGCGCCGTCTAGACCATCATCGATCTTCAACGTCTTCATGGAACCCACCTGGATACCCTTGTACATCACCGGAGTACGCCCAGCCTGCAGGCCTTCGTAATCGGTCAGGTGCACCTTGATGCGGATACCGGCCTGAGCCGCCTCGAAGTCCTCATAGAGACGGAACGGCAGGCTCGGATCGGTGGGCGGGCTGTCCTTGCGATGCTCTGGGGTGGCGAAGGCGATGCCGCCCGCCACGATGCTCGAAAGCGACTCGCTGCGCACCTTGACGCCTGACAGGTTGGCATCGATGCTGATGCCGCTGGCATTCCAGAAACGCGTGTGCTTGCGTACCAGGCTTGCGTATTCAGGCTCGATGAACAGCTTGATCTCGACCGTTCCATGATCGTCTGACAGGCGATAGCTTTTTACCTTGCCCACCTGGATCTGCTTGTAGAACACCGGGCTCTCACGATTGAGCGAGCCCAGGCGCTCGGCCTTGAGCGTCAGGTGCAGGCCAGGCTCCCGGTCAGAAAGCGGTGGCGCCTCGGCCAGCGCGGTGAAGCGGCGTGTCGGCTCGCCCTGCCCCGGATCAACGGCGATGTAATTGCCGGAAACCAGTGTCTCCAATCCGGAGATCCCGGCCAGGCTGACACTCGGCTTGACCAACCAGAAGCGCGTGCCTTTATTCATGTGCGGCTCCGCCGCCTTGTTCATCTCGATGGTGGCGATCACACCCGTGTTGCTGCCCTCGGCATCCAGCACCAGGCTGGTAACCTTGCCCACCGACATGCCTTTGTAGATCACCTCGGTCTTGTTGGCGACGATACCCTCGCCAGTCTCGAAACGTACCTGGATCTCCACGCCAGCGTCACGATAGGCCTGCCAGGCAAGCCAACCCCCGATCATCAGGGCAATCAGCGGCAGAATCCAGATGGCCGACCAGTTCGAGGCTGGGCGTGTTTTGGCCGTTGGCAAGTCACTCATGGTCGTCGTCCGACTCCGTGTTATCCCAGATCAGTCGGGGATCGAAAGTTAAAGCAGCAAGCATCGTCAGGATCACCACACTGGCAAAGGCGACGGCGCCCAGGTTGGCTTCGACACTGGCGATACGACCGAAATTCACCACCGCCACCAGAATGGCGATGACGAAGATGTCGAGCATCGACCAGCGACCGATGAATTCGATAAAGCGGTACATCAGGATCCGCTGCCGAGCCGAGAGCGGCTGATGACGCTGCACCGAGTAAAGCAGGAGGCCAATGCCCACCAGCTTGAACGTCGGCACCAGGATACTGGCGATGAAAACCACCGCAGCAATGGGCAGCATGCCATGCTTCATCAGGGTGATGACCCCGGACATGATGGTGTCCGGACTGCCCTTGCCCAATGTACTGACCGTCATGATCGGCAGCAGGTTGGCCGGGATGTACAAGATCATCGCAGTGACGAGCAGCGCCCAGGTGCGCACGATACTGTTGGGGCGACGCGCATGCACGATGGCACCGCAGCGAGTGCAGGTCTGCGAGTCGCTGCCCGGCTCCTGGCGATTGAGCTCATGACATTCATTGCAGACCAGGATACCGGCATCAATCGCCCGCATGGGTGTCCTCCCCGGAAAGCGCTACCCATATCTGATGCGGCGACATCACCACCTCCAGCCACACCTGCACCAGCAACAGGCTGATAAAGCAGAACAAACCCAGCCCGACGGTCAGCTGCGCCAGGTCGACCAGCTTGACGATCGCTACCAGCACGCCCATGAAGTACACCTCGAGCATCCCCCACTCCCGAAGGTGATGATAGATGCGATAGAACAGCAGGCCATGACCACGACCGATATTCAGGCGAATGCTCAGCAGTACCAGGAGTTGGCACAGCAGCTTGAGCAACGGAATAGCCATGCTGCAGAGAAACACCACCACGGCGATGCCACGCATTTGTGAGTTGTACAGGCCCAGCACACCGCTCCACACCGTGTCGTCAGAGGTCTGACCGAGCAGGTGCAGTTGCATGATCGGCAGGAAGTTGGCCGGAATGTAGAGAAACAACGCCGTCAGCACCAGGGCCAAGCTGCGATTGACGACATTGTGGCGGTGGGCGTAGAGCTCATAGCCGCAGCGCGGGCACTGCGCCTTTTCGTCATGCTGCAGCACGGGCTTGCGCAGCAGCAGGTCGCACTCGTGGCAAGCCACGAGCTCTTCCAACGGCAGGCGTGCCAGCGCTTCGGGATCGACAGGGTTGGGCATAGGGGGATCTGCTGGGAATCTCGGCTCTATTCTAGTGTTCCGACCCGAAATGTGGGAGATGGTGCTCTGCAAAGGACGTTACGATTGGTGTCCAGCAAGCTGCTGCAGGTGCGATTTAGTAAACGCCAGAAAGACAAAACCCCTACCTGCTCGCGCAGATAGGGGTTTTGCGAAATGAATCTTGACGATGACCTACTCTCACATGGGGAAACCCCACACTACCATCGGC
>NZ_JBNFMU010000219.1:0-51002 GCF_049942315.1 Pseudomonas wayambapalatensis | reverse complement strand
GAGCGGCGGTTCGCCGCTGCGACTTGCCCGCGAAGAGGCCAGCCTCATCCCAAGCGGAAATGCCCCACCATCCCCTTCAACTCATCTCCCAACTGCGCCAGCTCCACACTCGACCGCGCATTGTCCTGCATCGCCAACGCCGCCTGATCCGCACTGCCGCGAATCTGTGTGACGCTGCGGCTGATCTCCTCGGCCACCGAGCTCTGCTGCTCCGCTGCCGCAGCGATCTGCTGGTTCATCTGCTGGATCAGCGACACCGCCGAGGCGATGCTGCCCAGGGCGCTTTCGGTATGCAGCGCATCGGCCACGGCCATGCGCACCAGCTCGGTACTGCCACGAATCTGCGCCACCGACTGCTGGGCATTGCCGCGCAGGCTGGCCACCAGGCGCTCGATCTCCTCGGTCGACTGCCGGGTACGCCGCGCCAAGGCCCGCACTTCATCAGCCACCACAGCAAAACCACGGCCCTGCTCACCGGCGCGCGCGGCCTCGATCGCCGCGTTGAGCGCCAGCAGGTTGGTCTGCTCGGCGACGCTCTTGATCACTTCCAGTACATCGCCGATGGTGTGGATCTCGGCACTCAGGCTGTCGATGCCGGCGCTGGCGGTTTCCGCAGCCTCGGCCAGCTGTTCGATGCGCTGCATGCTCTGGCGCACCACCTGCTGACCGGACTCGACCTTGTCGTCGGCATCCTGTGCCGCCTGCGCTGCCTCCTCGGCATTGCGCGCCACATCGTGCACGGTCGCGGTCATCTGCTGCATCGCGGTGGCGACCTGTTCGGTCTCCTCCTTCTGGCTGCCCACCTCGCGGTTGGTCTGCTCGGTCACCGCCGACAGCGCCTGGGCGTTGCCGGCCAACTGTTCGATGCCCTGCTGCAATCCGCTGACGATACCTGACAGCCCCGCGGCCATCTGCTGCATGGCCAGGGTGAGTTGCCCCACCTCATCGCGCCCCGCCACTTGCGCCTCGACCACCAGATCGCCGGCCGCGATGCGCTGGGCGCTGTCGATCACCCGTTTGAGCGGCCCTACCACGGCGCGCGTGATCAGCCAGGCGGCAACGATGCCCACCAGCAACGCCAGGGCCGTGGCGATGGCGATGGCCAGCGCGTTGTGCAGCAGCTCCTGGCGCATGGCTTCCTGCTGCGCCGCATAGGCCTGGTCAACCCGGCTGGTGACCTGTTCGGCGCTGGCCTGCAACTGGGTCTTGGTGCCCTGCTCCTTGGCCAGTTCATCGGTGTATTCGTTGAGTTTGTCGGAGAAGGTGGCGATATGCCCGGCCACTTCACCCAGCACGCTCTGGTAACCGGAATCGGTGACGGAGGTCTTGAGCTGATCGACCAGATTCGCCGCCTCGACCGTCTGTGCGATGCGCCCGGCGGACACCGCCTCTTCCCCCTTGCGCCCCTGCTCCAGACGCACCCGCGCCTCGTCCATCGCCTGCAGCATCAGGCGCGAGACCTGGGCCACCTGCGCGGCCTGATCGAGAAACTCGCTGCCCTGCTGGCCCTGAGACTGCTTGAGGGTGTAGGCGCCATCGTCCGCCAGCCCGGCCTGCAGCACATCGAGATTGTTGGCGACGCTGGAAACCGACCAGCCAGCCGTATCCAGCGCCAGCTCCTTGGCCTGCACGGCCTCGACAAAGGCATCGAAGGCCTGGCCATAGGCATTGAGATCCGCCTCGCTCGCCGCCAGTGCCGGCAGGCCACGTACGCGCTCGAGCAACGTCTGCAAGCCCGCACGCAGCGCCTCGGCCTCCTTGATGTCGGAACGCAGGGCGAAGGCCTGCTCATGCTGGCGCAGGCGCAGCAGGTCGGTATTGACCTCGCCCATCTGCCGCAGCCCATCGAAGCGCTGGCCGACATTGTTCAGGGCGTACACTCCGATGGCCGCCACCGCCAGGGTCAACAGCAGCACCAGGGCGAAGCCCAGGCCGAGTTTACGTGCCATGCCCAGATTGGACAGACTACCGCGCTTGGTCGCCCCCATCGCCGCTCCCCCTTGCCCATTCAGGTGTTCCCGAATACCAAGAGTGACAACCGTGCCGGCCGGCTCACAAGGGCTTGACGTCAGAATGGTGTCAAATAGCTATGCCCCTGTCGTTTTCAGCTATCTGCAGGTCGCCCTGCATGTGAGAAGAAGGCCTGGGCGCGGATGTCCTGCCCGTACGCGACATTGATGCGCAGCCAGTCGCTGTCGGCGCCCAGATGATCGAAAGCGCTGCCCGGGGTCAGCAGCACCGAATGCTCCAGCGCCAGGCGATCGAGCCAGGCGAAATCCCGGCCCGGCACCCGCGCCCAGACGAACATGCCGCCATAGGGCTCGCAGAACACCTCCCACCCGAACGCTTCCAGTTGCCCCAGCAACTTGGCCATGTGCTGGGCCAGGCGCAGCCGCAAACGCTGCACGCTCTTGCGGTAGCTGCCGTTGGCTAGCATCTGCCCGACCACTTGCTCGACGAAGCGTGAAGTGCCGATACCGGTCACCATCTTCAACTGTGCCAGTTGACCGATCAGCTCGGCGTCGGCGGCGATGTAGCCGACTCGCAGAGCACTGCTCAGGGTCTTGGAAAAGCTGCCCAGGTAGATCACCCGCTGTTCGCTGTCCAGCGTCGCCAGCCGCGTGGCCGGGCCGTCCTGGAAGTCTGCGTAGATGTCATCCTCGACGATCCGCAGGTCATGCTCGCGTGCCAGCTCCAGCAAGCGATAGGCGGTCTTGGGGCTGAGGCTGGTGCCAGTCGGGTTCTGGTACAGACTGTTGACGAACAGGCAACGCGGGCGATGCTCGACCAGCAGCCGCTCGAGCGCCTGCACATCAGGGCCCGAAGGCGTGCGCGGCAACGGCAGCATGTGCACTTGATGCTGACGCAGCAGGGTGAACAGGTTGTAGTAGCCGGGGCTTTCGACCACCACCGTATCGCCGGGCTTGAGCAGGGTCCGCACCAGCAGGTCAAGGCCATGGCTGCCGCCTTGCGTGGTGAGAATGCGTTCAGGAGCGGTGGGGATATCCAGCTGCGACAGGCGCTTGTGCAACTGCTGGCGCAGGCTGGCCAACCCCAGCGGCGAGCAATAGCGGAACAGGTCTTCGGGGTCGCCACGGCTGACCAGACGTATCGCCTGGGCCAGGGCCTCACGCGCATGCCAGGCGGTGGGCAGCCAGCCACAACCGAGCTTGAGCATGGCATCGTGGCCGTCGCTGAACTGCCGCCAACTGCCATCGATGGCATCGCCCCAGGCCATGGCATCCTCCTGGGCCACCCCCGGCTTGCGCTCGGCGACGAAGAAGCCGGCACCATGGCGCGCCTCGAGCCAGCCAATGGCCACCAGACGGTCATAAGCGTCGATCACACAGGATTGGCTGACGTCTAGAGTGCTGGCCAAGGTGCGAATCGACGGCAGCCGCGCACCGGGGCGCAGACGCTGTGTCTCGATCCAGGCTTGCAGATGCTCGGTAAGTTGTTGCACCAGAGGTGTGCGGCTGAGGCGATCCAGAGGAATGTGCATGGTGAAGTGTTTGTTGTTTTCAAGGGAACAGTTAAGCATAAATCGCGTAAATGTGTGCCTTGTCGCTGCATCGTGATCACGCCAATGTGGCTGCACCACCCTCTTGCCTATGGACTCTCCATGCCCGCCCGCCTGGCCTTCGCCCTGTGCCTGATCACCCTCGCCGTGAATCTGCAGGCACCGCTCTACACCACCTACGCCGACCTGTCCGGATACGGCGCCGCTGCCACTGCCCTGGCATTCTCCAGCTATGTACTGGGTGTGCTTCCCGTGCTGCTGGCCTTCGGCGGCTTGGCGGACCGGATCGGCCGCCGCCCCCTGATCATGGCCGCATTGCTACTGTCGATGCTGGCCACAACCCTCGTCCTGCTCGCACCCGGCCTCGAAACCCTCGCCATGACCCGCCTGCTGATGGGCGTCGGTACGGCCTTGGCGACGACCACCGCGACCGCCTACATGGGAGAACTGCTGGGCGGCGATGACAGTACCCGGGCTGCCAACTGGGTAACCGCCAGCACCTCGTTGGGCTTCGGGCTGGGTGCGGCACTGACCAGTCTGTTCCTGTTGCTTGGCCCGAGCCTGAGCCCGGGTAGCTTCTACCTGCAACTGCTGCTGGCCGCCGTCGCCCTATTGCTGGTGTGGCGCCTGCCTGACCGTCGTCCGACACAACACGGCGCCATGCTGCGCCTGCCCTGCTATCCACCCGGCAGCCTGCCTTTCGGCCTGGCGATCCTGCTGGCCTGGGCCTGCACCGGGCTGGTCATCGCGCTGCTGCCCGGTGTACTGCGCCAGCACGGGCTGAGCGAGTGGTCGGGCTTTTCCACCTTCTGCGTAATCAGTTGCGGCCTGCTGTTCCAGCCGCTGGCTCGGCGCCTGGCAAGCGTGCGCGCCACGCTGCTCGGCCTGGCGATCCTGCCACTGAGCTACGCCCTGTTGGCCTGGGGTGCCGAAAACGGCAGGCTGGCAGCGGTACTGGCAGGCGCAGTGGCCGCCAGCAGCGCCTGCTATGGCTTCATCTATCTTGGTGGGCTGGCGGCGGTAAACACTCTCGCAGGGAACCAGAAGACCCGCGCCAGCGCCGGTTTTTTCCTGCTCGCCTACCTGGGTTTCAGCCTGCCGGTGATCTTCACCGGGCTGCTCAGTGATCGCCTCGGCTCGCGCATGGCGCTGATGCTGTTCGGCGCAGCCCTGCTGCTGGGCTGCGTCGCGGTGGCGCTGGCGTTGCTGATCTCGGCACGCGTCTCGATCAGATGGCCGTGGCACCGCCATCCACGGTCAGGCTATGGCCGGTGGTGAACTTCGCCCCATCGCTGCACAGATAAAGCACCGCGCTGGCGATCTCCTCGACCTTGCCGATGCGCCCGACCGGGTGCATCGCTGCGGCGAACTCGGCCTTGCGCGGATCGGCCTCGTAGGCGCGGCGGAACATGTCGGTGTCGATCACTGCCGGGCACACCGCATTGACCCGAATCCCTTTCTTCGCATACTCGATGGCCGCCGACTTGGTCAGGCCGATCACCGCGTGCTTGGACGCAGCATAGATGCTCATCTTGGGTGCTGCGCCCAGCCCGGCCACCGACGCGGTGTTGACGATCGCGCCACCGCCCTGGGCCAGCAGCAGCGGCAACTGGTATTTCATGCACAACCAGACGCCCTTGACGTTGACCCCCATGATCGCGTCGAACTCGGCCTCGCTACCCTCGGCCAGACGCCCCTTCTCGATCTCGATGCCGGCGTTGTTGTACGCGTAGTCCAGGCGGCCATAGACGTCGATGATCTTCTCGTGCAACTGGCGCACATCGCTGTCGCGGGTCACATCGCAGGTCACGAACAGCGCGTCACCACCGGCTTCGCGAATCAGTGCGACGGTTGCCTCGCCACCGGCCACGTCGAGGTCTGCCACCACCACCTTCAGCCCTTCGGCGGCGAACGCCTGGGCCGTGGCTCGGCCGATACCTGCCGCACCGCCGGTGACCAGGGCGACCTGGCCAGAAAAAGTCATGCTCATCACAGGCTCCTGTTTCACAGAGATCGAGTAGAGACCGAGTCTAGTCAGAGCACCGCCCGGCTGGGCAGCATCATCAGGAGCACGGTTGGACTACCATCGTTTGCAGTGATTGTGCGCTGTCGGCCAGATCATCGAGGTGGATTACCGGGCATTCGCCAACCCGGTCAACCTTGCCTGGCCAGGCTCGACGGTCTATCAACAGGCTTTGCCATCTACAGGGAGAGATACCATGACCCAGACCAACCGCCGCTTCCTGCTCGCCAAACGCCCCGTCGGTGCCGTGCGCCGCGAAGATTTCGACTACCAGCAGGGCCCCGCCGCCGAACCTGCCGACGGCCAGATCCAGGTGCGCAACCTCTACCTGTCGCTGGACCCCGCCATGCGTGGCTGGATGAACGAAGGCAAGTCCTACATCCCGCCGGTGGGCCTGGGTGAGGTGATGCGCGCGCTGGGCGTCGGCGAAGTCGTCGCCTCCAAACATCCGGACTACAAGCCCGGCGACCATGTCAGCGGCGCCCTTGGCGTACAGGACTACTTCACCGGCACGCCCCAGGGCCTGCACAAGATCGACCCGCGCCTGGCACCCCTGCCCCGCTATTTGTCTGCGCTGGGCATGACCGGCATGACCGCCTACTTCGCCCTGCTCGACGTCGGCCAGCCCAAGGCCGGCGAAACCGTTGTCATTTCCGGCGCTGCCGGCGCGGTTGGCAGCATCGCCGGGCAGATTGCCAAGCTCAAGGGCTGCCACGTCGTGGGGATCGCCGGCGGCACGCAGAAATGCCAGTACCTCAAGGATGAACTGGGCTTCGATGGTGTCATCGACTACAAGGCCGAAGACGTGCTCGCCGGCCTCAAGCGCGAATGCCCCAAAGGCGTGGATGTGTATTTCGACAACGTCGGTGGCGACATCCTCGACGCGGTGTTGAGCCGCCTGAATTTCAAGGCCCGGGTGGTGATCTGCGGCGCCATCAGCCAGTACAACAACAAGGAGGCGGTGAAAGGACCAGCCAACTACCTGTCGCTGCTGGTGAACCGCGCGCGCATGGAAGGCTTCGTGGTGATGGACCACGTCAAGGAGTACGGCAAGGCTGCGCAGGAAATGGCTGGCTGGTTGGCCAGTGGCAAGGTCAAGAGCAAGGAGGATGTGGTCGAAGGCCTGGAGACCTTCCCGGAAACGCTGCTCAAGCTGTTCAGCGGGGAGAACTTCGGCAAGCTGGTGCTGAAGGTCTAAAACGGATACAGCTGGCCGCTCCGTGCGGGAGCGGCCTTGTACCGTGATGGGCTGCATGGCAGCCCCTGGATCGAATCAACCGCGAATCTCGGCCACCACCGACGCCAGCGCCTTTGCCGGATCCGCCGCTTGGCTGATCGGGCGGCCGATTACCAAGTAGTCGGAGCCAGCATCCAGCGCCTGGCGCGGCGTAAGGATACGGCGCTGGTCATCCTGGGCGCTGCCCGCCGGCCGAATACCCGGAGTCACCAATTGCAGCGCCGGATGCGCAGCTTTCAATGCCGGCGCTTCCAGCGCCGAGCACACCAGGCCATCCATACCGGCCTTCTGCGCCAACGCCGCCAGACGCAACACCTGCTCCTGTGGATCGATATCCAGGCCGATACCTGCCAGGTCCTCGCGCTCCATGCTGGTCAGCACGGTGACGCCGATCAGCAGCGGCTGCGGCCCGCTGCGCTTGGCCAGCTCTTCACGGCAGGCCGACATCATGCGCAGGCCGCCGGAGCAGTGCACGTTGACCATCCACACGCCCATCTCGGCGGCAGCCTTGACCGCCATTGCCGTGGTGTTGGGGATGTCATGGAATTTCAGGTCGAGGAAGACTTCGAAGCCCTTGGCGCAGAGGGTCTCGACGATGCCCGAGGCGCTGCTGGTGAACAGCTCCTTGCCGACCTTGACCCGGCACAGCGCCGGATCGAGCTGGTCAGCCAGCTTCAGGGCGGCCTCACGGGTAGGGAAATCGAGGGCGACGATCAGGGGCGTCTGGCAGGCGGACATGGTCAGGTCTCTTGGCAAGTCGTAAACGGCGCGCATTGTAAACGAAGTGGGCCACGGTTTGGGGGCCGCAGATCCACTGGCTGGGCAGGCGATGGCCGAAGGCTATAATTGAACGTACAGACTGGGTTGTCGGTCGAATGAAATGACACGCGGCACATTAACGATCACAGGAGAACGACAATGCCCTGGTATGCCTGGCTGATACTCATCATAGCCCTCGGCTCGATCGTCGGTGGGTTGATGATGTTGCGCGATACGGCGAAGAAACTGCCCTTGACCGAGGAGCAATTGCGCAAGGTCCATGAGCGGAATGCGGAAATGGATGCCAAGGAGGCGCAGGACAAATAACCAGGCCAAGCAGCCAGAGCCGACCAGCGCAATGCCGGTCGGCTCTTCATGCTGGCTTACTCCACTTTCAACTTGTCGCGATTGCGCTCCAGCAGCGCGTTGCCGATGCCCTTGATTTCAAGCAACTCATCAACGGATGTGAAAGGCCCATTGGCCTCCCGATAGGCCACGATGGCTTCGGCCTTGGCTTTGCCAATACCGCTTAACCCGGCCTCCAGAACCTGCACATCGGCTTTGTTCAGGTCGAGCCTGGCCGATTGCGCCTGAACGGCGCCAGTAGCCATTGCTGCACGGGGCATCTGCTCTACCGTTTGTGTCACGGCGTGAGCGGACACCGACAGGCAGGCGAACAGAGGAAGGAAAAGATAAGACAGAACACTGTTGCGCATGATGTACATCTCCTTGTGGGTTTATCTTCGGCAGTATTTCCCTCACTGCCGAGGTGACATTACCCGCCGGCCGTTATGCCGTAAAGCAGACGAATCAGGAAAATAGTAACTTGCGCGAAACAATGAAATAGAACATTCAATACATTCAGACGACTCCTACATCAACTCGTCCGAATTAAAACTTGCGATTACACAATAACGATAAAAACAGAAAGGGCTCATGTGAAACACCGACAGTGTTCCACATGAGCCCCTTCCAAGCCTCATGGCTCCAGGCGACGCTGCTGGTACATCAGGTCGACTATATCGCCATCGGGAGCGTAGCCACTCACCGTCTCTCTGAGCAATTGGCGTACCCGTGCGTAATCGTCGTTCTCGACAGCCTTCAGCAGGGCCTCCAGACGCTCCTTGAGTGTGTCCCACGGAAGGTAGTCTTCGCTGGCGCTCATGATCATCGGATGGCGGGTCGCCTCGACGTTGTCGCCTATCAGCAGCTCCTCGTAGAGCTTCTCGCCTGGACGCAACCCCGAGAACTCGATGGCGATATCACCCAGTGGGTTGCGCTCCGAGCGAATACTCAACCCTGACAGGTGAATCATTTTCTCTGCCAGCTCAACGATTTTCACCGGCTCGCCCATATCAAGCACGAACACATCGCCGCCTTGCCCCATGGAGCCAGCCTGAATCACCAACTGGGCGGCTTCGGGAATGGTCATGAAATAGCGCGTGATCTTGGGATGGGTAACGGTCAGTGGCCCACCTGCCTGGATCTGCTTGTGGAACAGCGGAATGACCGAGCCCGAAGAGCCGAGGACGTTACCGAAGCGCACCATGGTGAAACGGGTCTTGTTGACCTGGGCAACATTGCCTGTTTCACCCAGCAGGACAGGCGCCAGCTCCCGGCTCAGCGCCTGCAGGGTCATCTCGGCCAGGCGCTTGGTGCTGCCCATCACGTTGGTCGGCCTGACCGCCTTGTCCGTCGAGATCAGGACAAAATTCGAAACACCTGCCTGGAGCGCCGCCTGGGCGGTGTACAGCGTACCCATCGCGTTGTTCAACACACCTTCGGCAATGTTGTGCTCGACCATGGGCACATGCTTGTAGGCCGCAGCGTGATAGAGCGTATCTACCCGCCAGGCACGCATGATATCGATCAGCTTGCTCTGGTTACGCACCGAACCCAGTATCGGCAACAGCCTGATCGACAGCGATTCACGCGCAATGCGCTTTTCCAGTTCGCTAAGCACGCTGTACAGGTTGAATTCGCTGTGCTCGAAGAGCAGCAGTACTTTCGGCCCCAGGCCCAGAATCTGTCGGCATAGCTCGGAGCCGATGGAACCGCCCGCCCCCGTCACCATGACTACCTGGCCAGAAATGCAGCGCTCCAGCAGGTCAGCCTGTGCCGGTACAGCGTCACGGCCCAGCAGGTCTGCGATATCGACCTCCTGGATGTCATCGACCTTCACCCTGCCACTGGCCAGATCCATGAACCCCGGGATACTGCGAACATGAAGCGGGTAGCCTTCGAGCAGCCCGAGAATTTCCCGACGGCGCGCCCGTGTCGCCGAAGGAATGGCCAGGAGCACCTCCTGCGCACCGGTCCTGTCGATCATGCGTTGCAGATGCTTGGGCTTGAAGACCTGCAGCCCGGAAATCACCCTGTCTGCAATGCTGTCGTCGTCATCGACGAACGCAACGGGCCGCATGACCTTACCCAGACGCAACGCAGCAACCAACTGGTTACCGGCCGAGCCCGCGCCGTAGATCGCGACCTTGGTCAGTCCATCCTCCCGATTGGTGAACGGC
Organism: Pseudomonas wayambapalatensis; assembly: GCF_049942315.1. NCBI lineage: Bacteria > Pseudomonadati > Pseudomonadota > Gammaproteobacteria > Pseudomonadales > Pseudomonadaceae > Pseudomonas > Pseudomonas wayambapalatensis. The sequence continues at coordinate 40,941 of NZ_JBNFMU010000219.1, read as the reverse complement.
ACATGCTGCACCGCTGCGAACCAGTCCCCCAGGAAGTATTGACGCATGGCCAGGCGCAGCCCGCCGACCATGATCAGACTCAACCACCAGTAGTTGAAGATGATCGAGCGCGGCACGACGTTCTGATGATTGCTGTACCAGTAGACGATCACACCCAGAATCAGCGAGGACAGGCTGACAGCCTTGATGATAGCGATCAGGGCATCATTGCCGAAATAACGCATGACCGCCCGGTACAGGCCGAAGCGGATGAACAACGGAATCGCCACGGCAGGCGCAGCGGCAAACAGCCAAGGGTGATCCTTGACGGGGTTGGACACCTCGTCGATACCCAGCCGGACGACGAACGCCATCCACAGGGCTACCCAAACCAGCACTATATCGGTAGCGACCTGAAGGAGGCGCTTGTAACGGCGAGGCAATCCCAGCAGAAAGGTCCGCAATCTATCCATAACCCCTTCGAACACCTTTACCGCTCCCCTACGAAGCCTGTCTTGAATGACCACGGCCCGCCGCAGGTGCAGCAGGCCTTTACAACTCACTATTATTCGAGATCGCCAGCTCGGTAACGTACCGCGAGCACGACCAGCGGCACATAGGCGACAACGAGCGCCAACGCACTCTCGAGTTTCAGCAGCATGACGCACAAGGCAATGGGTAACAACCAGAACAGATTGATTGCACCGACCGCGAGCGTGACGGGCAAATGCCGCCCATATTGCCGAGAGGCAAATTGATAAGCGTGGCTGCGATGAGCCTCATAGACCTTGTCACCCCTTGCCAGGCGGCGAATCAGGGTGAAAGTGGCATCGACGATGAACACGCCGAGCAGGATCAGCCAGCACCAGAACAGCGATGGGTCTGTCCAGGCTGCCTGCAGCGAAAGAACGCCCAATGCGATGCCAAGGAAGCCACTGCCGGCATCCCCCATGAATATCCTTGCAGGTGGAAAATTCCAGCAGAGGAAACCCAGCACGGCAGCACTGAGCAGCAAAGGCAGGATCATCAAGTGCTCGAAGCCACCCACCCAATAGACCAGGCAAGCGCCCAGGCAGGCACAGAGTGCTTCGACACTGGCAATGCCGTCGATACCGTCCATGAAGTTGTAAAGGTTCAGCAACCAGACCAGGTAAAACGCCCCGAGCACGGCCCCCACCCATCCCAGATCGATGTCCAGGCCCAATACCCGCACGGCAGGAAACCCGCCAAGCCAGAACAACGCCCAGGCAGCGGCGGCGAAGTGCCCCAAGAGGCGCCAGCGTGCCGCGATATGCCCATGGTCATCCATGAAACCGATGACTGCGATGGCAGCACCTGCGCCCCCCAATGCCACGAGCATCGGATAGTCGGCCAATTGACCAAGTGCCACGGCGGCCAACGACAGCAGGAATGCCACTACGATGGCAACACCTCCGCCACGCGGCGTGGGAACCGCATGGGAACTGCGCGCATTGGGAATGTCGATGATGCTCTTGGCCAGTGCATAGCGGCGCAACACTGCCGTCAACGAAAACGACAGCACCAACACCAGCGGAAGCAACCACGCTTGATTCATTTTCTTGTAGTTTCCTGAAAATCACGCGCTGCTTGGCGCAACGCGTTGTCTACGCTCACCGGGGGAGTCCAGCCCAGCAACGAACGGGTTTTCTCGATATCGACCTGCAACGACCCGCACAGACGTTGAGACAACGCACGCTTGCCCAGCAAGGTCGCCGCCAGCTCCAACAGCGCCGAAGGCACTGGCAGAAGCCGCGCCGGGCGCCCGAGTGCTGCAGCCATGCGCCGCAACAAACCGGTGGTGGAGAGGTCTTCACCATCGCTGACCAGGAAGGTCTGATTGACCGCTGCTGGATGATCCATGCAGGTGGTGATCAGATCGACCAGATTGTCCAGGGCCACCAGGCTGCGCCGGTTGTCGATGGCACCGAAAGGCAGCGGAACGCCTTTGTCGAGCCAACGCATCATGGCCTGGAAGTTGGCCTTCACGCCTGGCCCATAGACCAGCACAGGGCGGATGACCACAACCTCAAGGCCGGTTTCCCGGGCAAGTTGATGCAGTGCATCTTCCGCCTCGCGCTTGGACACACCATAGGGGTCGGCAGGTGCAGGTATGTCGTCGGCCGTGTACGGGCGTCCCTTGGCCGTCCCTTCACCGTTGACCTTGATCGAGCTGACGAAGACAAAGCGGCGCACGCCTGCTGCTGCAGCCTGGCGTGCCAGATTGAGGGTACCTTCGACGTTGATACGTCGAAAGGCGGCCAAAGGATCATGCTCGGTATCGTTCATCACATGGACACGAGCGGCACAGTGAATGACGGTGCCGACATCACGCAGTGCCGGAGTCCAATCCGCTTCGCCATCGAGCTGGGCACAATGGAACGCCTCAACCCCCGAAGCGGGTTCGAAACCTGGCTGGCGAACCGCGATGACAACCGAATCGCCACGTTGGCGCAGCTTCTCCAGCACCGCCTTGCCTACAAAACCGGTTGCACCGGTCAACAGAATCCTGCTCGACATCACTTGCCCGCCTTGCGCTGCGTTGCTGTACGGAAATGAGACACCAGGCGCTCCATGAGCCTGGCCTTGGAGTAATGCGTGAGGTAGTAGTCACGCCCCGCCTTGCCCATGTCAGCACGCTGCTCGGCCGTCAGCCCGGCAAGCTCGGTAATGATTCGTGCAAGGCCTTTTCCATCGCTCGAATCGCACGCAAGCCCGGCACCGGACTCACGGATGACGCGAGCAGCCTCACCATTGATCATGCCCAGCAGCGGTCGACCGGAGGCCAGGTAGGCCTGGACCTTGCCCGGAATGGTCTTCTCGAAGACATCGTTGGTTTTCAACGACACCAGCAAGGCATCCGAACAGGCAAACAGCCCTGGCATTTCCTCCAGCGGATGACGTCCGAGCAGATGGACATTCTCGAGCCCACGCTCGCGCACCTGCTCGGCCACCCATTCGCCCATCCGGCCGTCACCGGCGATGACCCAGCGCACCGCAACTTTGTCGCGCAACAATCGCGCGGCCTCGAGGATCGAGGGGAAGTCCTGGGATTCACCCAGGTTGCCGGCGAACGCAACGGTAAACACCGTCGGATCCGCTTCGATCAGCCGAGTCGGCGGGGCTTCGACGGAAAAGTCATCTTCGGCCCAGCTGGGAAAATACACGAGGCGATCCGAATCGATTGGCCTGGTGCAGTAGTGTCTGACGTTGTCAAAGAAACCATGGGATTGCAGCAACAGGTAATCAGTCCGATTGTAGATCCAGGACACCATGCGGCCGACCAATGACAGCAGCCCCGCATGCTTGATCACACCCACAGCCCGAAGCGTTTCAGGCCAAAGATCGAGCACCCAGACGAATACCGGGGCACGCTTGAGCCGACCAATCACGATCGCCGGTATGGCTGACATGATGGGAGACACGGCGTACACAAACAACGCGTCGAATGCGCGCCCACGCAGTTTGTAGGCTCCGATTGTCGAGGCACTGGTAAAAAACGCCGCATAGTTGATTATCAAGCCCAGGGTGCCTTTACCACGCGCTCGCATGGGCACTCGAACGACCTGCGCGCCATGATAGTTACTGAAACGCGCGGGATCCTTCCGATAAGCCTCGAAGACCACGCCTTCAGGATAATTGGGAAGGCCTGTCAAAACGGTCACGTCGTGGCCCTTCTCGACCAAATCGCGGACCATATCATTGATCCGCATGTTTTCCGGCCAGAAATACTGCGTGACCACCAGCACTTTTAATGGTTTCTCTGACATGCAGGCCACGAATCAGTATCTTTTCCAGACTGTGCGATTCACATAATCCGTGTAGCTGTGGACGATGCGCACGACCTTGTCCGAGACGTTCGGCATACTGTAATCGGCAACCAGGCGCAGGCTGCGATCGGCACCACGGGATTGTTCCTCCAGGATCGCCAGTGCCTGCAGCACTCGCTCGACTTCCAAGCCGACCATCATAGCGGCCGCTTCTTCCATGCCCTCCGGGCGCTCGTGCGCTTCACGGATGTTGAGTGCCGGGAAGTTGAGGATCGACGACTCTTCATTGATCGTGCCGCTGTCCGAAAGCACAGCCTTGGCGGTCAGTTGCAGCTTGTTGTAGTCGGTGAAGCCCAGTGGCTTGAGCAGACGTACGTTGGCGTGGAACTTGACACCCAGCGCATCAACGCGTTTTTGGGTGCGTGGGTGAGTCGACACGATCACCGGCAAGTCGTATTGCTCGGCAACGGTGTTGAGCACCGCAACCAGCTTCATGAAGTTCTTTTCAGAGTCAATGTTCTCTTCGCGGTGCGCGCTGACCACGAAGAACTTCCCGAACGCCAGACCCAGGCGATCAAGCACATCCGACTTTTCGATCGCCGGAAGATAGTGATTGATGACCTCGAACATCGGGCTGCCGGTCTTGATCACGCGGTCCGCAGGCAGGCCTTCCTGCAACAGATAGTCGCGGGCAATGGTGCTGTAAGTCAGGTTGATGTCGGCAGTATGATCGACAATCCGGCGGTTGATCTCTTCAGGCACACGCATGTCGAAACACCGATTACCCGCTTCCATGTGGAATGTCGGGATCTTACGGCGCTTGGCTGGCAATACCGCCATGCAACTGTTGGTATCCCCCAGCACCAGCAGCGCTTCAGGCTGGACTTCGGCCAATACACGATCGACCGCGATGATCACGTTACCGATCGTCTCGGCACCTGTTGCACCAGCCGCATTGAGAAAGTGATCCGGCTTACGAATACCGAGATCATTGAAAAAGATCTCGTTCAATTCATAATCGTAGTTCTGCCCTGTGTGAACAAGCACGTGATCGCAGTGGCGATCCAGCGCTGACATGACGCGAGCCAAGCGGATGATTTCCGGACGCGTACCAACGACAGTGACTATTTTCAGCTTTTTCATATTCTTTATACCCTAAACAAGAATTCAGGCTTGTGTACCCACAGGGCGCGCGTAAGTGTCAGGAAGCTCCCGATCAAAGATCTCGTTGGCCCACAGCATGACGATCATTTCTTCGTCGCCGACATTGGTAATGTCATGGGTCCATCCGGGAACGGTTTCGACGATCTCAGGCTTTTCGCCAGTGGTGAAAAGCTCGTAAAACGAGCCCGATATCACATGACGGAAGCGGAAGCAGGCATGCCCTTTGATGACTAGGAACTTTTCCGTCTTAGAGTGGTGATAATGCCCGCCACGCGTGATTCCTGGATGCGCCGTGAAGTAGGAGAACTGTCCTGAATCCTTGGTTTTGAGCATTTCCACGAAGACACCCCGAGGATCGCCATACTTGGGAACCTCGTAGCTAAACTTTTCGGCAGGAACATAACTCAGATAGGTCGAGTACAGTGCACGCACCAGCCCCGTACCTACCGGCTCGGTGACCATGGTCTGACGACTGTCGCGGAAAGCCCGCAACTGTTCCGCCAACTTGCCAACCGTGATTTGATACTGGGGCTGGACATCTCCGAAAACAGCACCGCTGCCCTTTGCATCCATCACTTCGATGAAGCGATGCACCACATCGTCGACGTAAACCAAGTTGATCCTGGCCTCTGGGTCGTTGATGGTGATCGGCAAATCACGGACGATGTTATGGCAGAACGTGGCGACGGCCGAATTATAATTCGGACGCGCCCACTTACCGAACACGTTAGGCAAGCGGAAGATCTGGACAGGCACGCCCTCGTCGTTGGCAAGCGACCTGAGCGCATCCTCGGCATCACGCTTGCTCTTGCCGTAGGCGTTATCGAGTTCAGCCTGGGTCGAGGAAGTGTAAAGAACCGGAACCTTGCGCCCACTGGCGATGATCGCATCACACAGAAGACGGGTAAGGTCCGCATTCCCGGTATTGAACTCAGCAGGGTCCTGTGGTCGATTGACGCCGGCCAGGTGGAACACGAAGTCAGCGTTCGCTACCTTGCCTTTGAGCGACTCAGGCGCATCGGCTCGAGTGAAGCGATCCACTTCGACATCACTGCGTTCAGCCAGATGCACCAGCAGGTTCTGACCGACAAAGCCATTCGCCCCAGTAATCAAAACACGCATGGATCATTCCTCTGGCGCTGCGTGGTCACCACGCTGGATCGCACGCATGAAGTCGAGCTTCAACAGAAGCTTCTGCATACCTTCAATATTAAGACGCTCGGTATTATGCGAGTTATAATCTTCAGTACGGGAAATCTTGGTCTCGCCCTCCTCAACAAACTTCGCGTAATTAAGATCACGCAAGTCGGGCGGAACACGGAAATAGTCCCCCATATCTTCAGCACAGGCCATTTCTTCACGGCTAAGCAACGCTTCGTAAAGTTTCTCTCCGTGGCGGGTGCCAATAACCTGGATCGGATGCTCGGGTTTACCAACCAGTGCGGTGAGTGCCTGAGCCAAAACCTCCACTGTCGCCGCCGGCGCCTTCTGAACGAACAGATCACCATTGTTACCATGCTCGAACGCATAAAGCACAAGATCAACTGCGTCAGCCAATGTCATCATGAACCGGGTCATGTTCGGATCGGTCAGGGTCAGCGGCTTGTCGTTGCGAATCTGCTCGATGAACAGAGGAATTACTGAACCGCGGGAAGCCATGACATTACCATATCGGGTGCCACAGATGACCGTCTTTGATTCATCGACATTGCGCGACTTGGCAACCATCACCTTTTCCATCATTGCCTTCGAGATACCCATGGCATTGATCGGATACACCGCTTTGTCAGTACTCAAGCAAACGACACGCTTGACTTCGTTCTGTATAGCTGCCTCAAGCACATTTTCTGTACCGAGCACATTAGTTTTAACAGCCTCCAACGGGTGGAACTCGCAAGACGGAACTTGCTTGAGAGCAGCTGCATGGAAAATATAATCGACGCCGCGGGTCGCAACCAAGATACTCTGATAATCGCGCACGTCGCCAATATAAAACTTCAGTTTTTCACTGGCGTATCGCTTACGCATATCATCCTGCTTCTTCTCATCTCGACTGAAGATACGGATTTCACCAATATCAGTATCGAGGAAGCCTTTGAGCACGGCATTACCAAACGAACCAGTACCACCAGTGATCAGGAGGGTTTTTCCTTTAAAATTCATACTTCCTCGCATGCTGCAATAATATTTTGAGTCGCCAACTCTACTTTCATTTCATTCTCATAGTAGCGACGACCATTTGACGCGCAGTCGGACAAAAATACGCTATCTTGACGCATTTCTTCAAGCACTTGTCCCAGCGAGACAGGATCACCCGCCTCAACCCACCGACCTGCTTTCATTTCGTTGACCAGAATTGCGCCGAACTCAGTATACCGATCAATTGAAGCCAGCACAGGCAGCCCCACTTTGAGATAATCGATCGATTTCGATGGGAAGCTTGGCACAGCGTGCTCGCCCGCCAGGGACACGATACCAACATCGCATACCGCGATGATTTTCTCATACTCATCGCGTGGAACATAATTGATAAATCGAACATTGCTCATTTCTTCATCAACGGCGCGAGCGCGCAACCGCGGTAGCTCGGGGCCGCGGCCGATGAACACAAATTGGTATTCGGTTCGTCCCTTCATGCTGGCAGCAAGGTCGAGAATATTGTCCAAGCCCTGCACCACTGACATCGCACCGCCGTATACGGCCACAAAAGCATGCTCGTCAATCCCATACTTGGCGCGTAGGACTTTCTGCTCCGCAGCGCCCACCTCGACCAGAGGCAACTGCTTGGTCCAGAGCGGGAGCTGCCTCACCCGGCGGCAATCAACGGAGTAGTTTTTCTCAAGGAACTCTATACTTCCCTTGGTCATACAGCCAATAGCGTCAAACTTGTTGTACAGTCGGTTTTCCCATTTAACAAAAAAACTGAACAACCTAGCCCTGCCAGAACCCCACAGGTCACGCATATAGTAAGGAAAGAAGTCCCAGAGAATCAGGTATTTCTTCGCCCTGGGTCGTGTCATGAAAAAATCCAACAACCCCCAAATCACAATACAAGGCGTAGTCGCAAGAATCAGGTCAGCATCGAAAATCTTCCGCTTATAACGAAAACGCACAACCAACGAAAACAAGAAGATCTTCAGCATCGCACAAATAAAGTTTTTTCTATAGAAAAACTTCCACAGGCGACTGCGATAGACTTTGACGCCATTGAGCTCAACAACATCGCTATGGCCATCTTCATACTCCCAACTCAAAGCAAGGACAGAGACGCTTTTACCTTCACGAGAAAAGCATTCCGCCAGCTCGTTGGTTAACCAACCCTCACCAGCACCACAAGGATACTTGGTGGTCAACAATAGAACCTTATTCATTCAACACCCCGCCAAAGCCAACGTAACTCTTCATACAGCTCATCCGTCCTCTCCCCCCCCGTACTGAGCGATTCGATGTTTTCTGTAAATATGCTCTGATAGGGGAAATACACCATCGATATATTTGTCATGACAAATTTAGCATAAAGCGCGCCACTGAGACCCAGCACGACGATGCACAATAAAAACCTATTAATAACCCTCTTAAAATCGAATGCTTGAAGCACCCACGCCAAAAGGAAAAACACAAAAAAAGCTTGAAATCTAGACAAGAAAGTAGGGTAAGCCCAGAAAAAGAAACTTATACAAACTGCTAAATATGCGAGACCAAACTTCATTTTCTCGTGAGAATCGTAAAGGCCTGCTCGCACCAAAAAACGCCGACGGTAACAAGCAACAATGAATAGCGAGAGAAACAATGCAACAAATAGTAACTTATACGCCACACTGGCACTTGGAGTATCAAGATCACCATAAATTGCATACTTTTCGAAATAGGGCAATTTGACCAAAGCACTGACAACCACACTTGGCACACTAATGCCCAGCATATAACACAGCGCAAGCCCCCAAACACTGACAACGGCAACCCCATAGGCTGGCCCAAAAAAGCGAACGATAAAAAACGCAACTATAGCGAAAGCACTCGACGCATGAAACATTAAAGCGGCCACAAAAAAAATTACTGCCAAGAACACTCGACGATTCAGATAATAAATTGCACCACACAAAAACAATGACAGAGCCAAACCCTGCCGCATGAGTGAAAAAGAGTTGATTAAGTATAAATCAGGGATTGTGTAATAAACCGCCAACGCAAAAAGAGACAGTCCTCCAAAAAACTTTCGGATGAACAAAGCCGTGAAAAACACTTGCAATGCGCTCACAACACCCTGGAAAAAAGGAAATCCGCTCCCTATTTCCCGGAAAACATTCGCTAAAGCCCTGAAACCCAGTTCAAACTCATACTTGCCCTCCAGCACATCACCAAACAGATAAAACTCTTTGTAAGCAGGCCAGTCATATCCCGTTTCGTAGCGAGTCGCGGAAAATACGATTAATATCAATGCAAGTGCTTTGTATGTGAACCTCTCACATTGAGTATTCTCAGCACCGACGACCCAGATAAATAGCACTCCCGACCACATAGCCAAGAATACAAGACTATATACATCAAAAAAGCGGCTCGCCAGTTCCATCAGGATTCAGTCTTCGTTGTAAACATGCCGGACTTTACCGCCAAACCGATGATAAGGGATGCAAATACGGCGCATGCAACACCCACTACCAGCAGCCGCACCCCACCCGCCCAGTCCCTGATAATATACTGACACACCAACAGTGCGAATACACCCGCAAAAGCAAATCCTGCACGCCGGGCAAAACTAACCTGTAACTTTAGACAGGCCAGATAGAGCATCAGCGAAGTATCAAACAATGCCCTCAAGACCCAAGCATACGCGGCCCCAACCACACCGAAATCTAACGTGAGTTGCCACAGAAGAAGTAGGAACAGCGGTATTTCTAGCACCTGTAGTAACGCCACTGCTCGCGCACTTCCCGCCCCCTGAAGCAAGGTCAACGGTACATGCGCCATACAATTGACCAAGATTGCAAAAGCGAACACGACCAGGATCTGCTGCCCTTCCTGAGCAAACTCTGTACCCACCCAAAACTGCAGTAGCTCAAACGGAAATACCGCTAAAATCAGAGAAAAAGGGGCGATAACTAAGTAAATCAGCGCACTGGAAAAGTCAAACAAATGAATAGCGCCAGCATCTTTACCATCTGGTGTACGGCTTGAAAACAGCGGAAACAGCACCGCGGTCAAGGCACCTGGAAGAATCCAGAGCTTGGTTACCAGTTCGTTGGGGGTTACATAATATGCGACCGCTGATGCAGAGATAATCGTTCCCAGAACGAATCGATCTGCATATCCCATAACGGGACCTACTACGCTTGCAATGGACAGCCATCCTCCAGAAGTACACAAGAGCCCCACGTGCTCTTTCTCCCAACGCAATGCCCGATGTTCCTCTGCACCGACATCCTTGATCACGAACCACAGATAGGCGGCACACATCATCAACCGCCCCAGAACCAGTACAGCAGCGATCACGTCTAGCCGCGGCCCCACCAGGTAAGCAGCAACAACTGGTCCGACAAAGGTATAGACCCCCAAAGGCAGGCGAACGCAGTTGACCTTGGCAAACTCTTGGCGCGCTTCAAGGACTCCACGAAATCCCGATGCCATGATAATGAACGGTACCGAAACCGCCATAACATGAAATGCCATTTCGGTTTCAGTGACATCCGTGACCCCCTTGAAAAGACCAACGATGGCATCCGAAAAAAGGAACATTAAAAGTCCAAGCACGAGGCTGACAGCAAGCATCAGAAGATATGCCGTACCAATAACCCCACCTAGCTTGGATTGCTCGCCTCGGGCATCATGCATGGCAACCTGCTGTGTCAACGCACGCCCAAGTCCCAGATCAAAAATGCCAGCATAGCTGACGACCGCCCAGATCAGCGCCAGCAGACCAAACTTCTCTGCCCCAAGCAACTGGATCAGATAGGGTATCGAAAAGAACGCAACAATCATCGGGAGCCCGAGCCCACCTAGATTTAGAAGCGTTCCTTTTATGACCTGAATATTCGACGTCATACTGATCCTGTTACACCACTCACTGATTACGCCTCGATATGCTAACCGATCACGATGAACTGGAGGGTCCAGCCATCAGCCCAACGCGGGCGTCCGCAGGCAACTGACCTCAACAACACCGCGCTCATATCTTTTTACAGTGAGCCCTCTCAAGAAGCGCTGTCCTTTGAACCAACAGTAGACATCGGACCTTGAGAAATATCTTCTACCTTACGCCCCGCAGCAGAGAAGTGGCCAATCAATATCACCAAGGCCGCTACGAAGCCACCGAACAAGAAGCCCGCAGCAATGATCATGATTTTCTTCGGCTTGATGGGCCCTACGGGCTCAACAGCGGCGCGGTCGACAGAGGCCAGGGAAACCAAGTCCAGATTTTTATTGACACTCAATAAACGCGCCTTCTCCGAGCGAATGGCGTCGACATCTTTAATGAAGAGATCATCATTTTTCCGTTTCTCCAGAAGCTGAACGCGACGGTTTACAGTGAGCAATTGCAGCTCTCGATGAATCGCAGCCACACGAGGATCAGCGAAGTCATCCGACGCGCGCTTGAGCAATACTGCACGCTCTGCCTCCAGCGCATCACTGCCGAGGAAGTAGAGCGGCATCTGTTGATTACTGACAATCGTCTGGACTGAACCGACCGAATGTATGTTTTCCAGGCCGGTTGCGGCAGGCGTAGACGGTTTCTTCAAGCCCAAGCGGCTGGCTATGACAATCGCTTCGTCCAACGAGGCAATACGGCTCTCCCGCGCACTCTTCAACTGCACACGCAATGCCTTCAGCTCATCTTGCAACTGAGCGCGCGTAAGACTGTCCTGCTCCAGAAGACTAGCAATCTCGCTGCTTTTGCCGAGCTGATATGCTTCACGGGCAGCGGCGAATCGCTCGTCGAGGTCATTCTTCCTGTTCTCGATCAGCACTGACAAATCCGTCTGGAGATCCGCGCGTTCGGCAGCCATAGCATAAGCAACAAAACCATTCAGTATCTGCGCCCCGTTAGCACTACCTGAATACACCATGCGCACGCCAATGAAATTATTCAGCTGATCGTTTTTTCGTTGATCCGGTTGGACAATCGATAGAGCGTTATTGCTAAACTCCTGAAACGCCTGATCAGGGGTTTGGCCAACCCTTGAAAAAAGCGCTTGCAGCTCTGGCGTTGAGAAAAAATACCCACGACGGACGTCGTAAGACTCCAACGCTCGCCCCACCCGCCGCAGCGCTTGGTCTGGAGTCAGAGAATTTAGGTCAGCACGGTTGTAGGAGTCGAGTTCTTTGAGGGCAGCAGGGCGCAGAGTAGCGCTCACCTCGTAGACCGGCGTCATTAGTTGAGTGAAGCCAGCGGCAGCGACGGCTGCGATCACAGCTGCCGCTGCGATCTTGTACTTGCCTTTCAACAGTGCCCGCATAGCGGTATAAAGTTCAATTGGGCTTGAATTTTGCAACGAAGGAATGCGCAATACGCTGGTCACAACCGCAGCCTGTCCGAGAAAGTGAGAGAACCTCGCCTACCGCAGAAAAGCAAACCATGTCGTCAACATAATGCCGAACGCGCACCATCTGTCACTCCCTGTCGCCAGACGACCAAGGATGCCATTCTGCCACTTTCCAGAGAGCGTATCCAATAATTCTCCAAACCCCACCAAGCGCCTAGGGAAAAATCTTGATTGTCGACGATAGTGCACTGAGAGTACCCTCGAGCCCCTCACTGCACACCCACCGGCCCGTTTCGTGCATCAGGTTACTACGCCGATGCCACCTCAACACTTCTCGTCCCAACCTACTGATGCAAGACCCTACGCTTAATCCAGGCTTGGCGGCAGATGGCCACCCCCACACCCACTCCCGCGCCGAGCAATAAAGCGATCGCCAGAACGATGACAGATCTCGGCCCAGCTGGTCGATCTGGCAAAGCAAGATCCCCATCCTGCTGATACACTTCAACGGTTGAGGGATCGATTTTCAATGTACGGTAAAATCCTACCTCAATCTCCATCTTACGCAGGTCGTCGATGAAAGGATCATCAGATGCTCGAGCCTCGAGGCTTGAGATCTCCGCTTCAAGCGCATTGCTTCCACGCATGTAAGTGAGCGCGCCGCTCATTTGAGCAGTTAACTCTGCGGATATGATGGGAGGTTTCACCAATCCGACGGAGCGAGCAATCCTCAGCGCTTCCTTCAGGCGGGCAATGCGATCCTCTCGCTCTCGACGAGCCCCCTCCTGCTCCCCCGTGATTTGTTTCTGAAGATTATCAGCCTTGATGCTGGCGTCACTGAGCACATTACTCAGCAGCTCGTGTTTGGCCCTTTCACCAGCGAGCTTTGCATACGCCGTGACCCATTGCGCAGCGACCTCCGGATCTTCGCTCTTGGCAGTAATCAAATAGCGATCCGATTGATCCCTGCCACCCCTCACCACATCCACCGAAGCGTTCAGCTGCCGATAAAGGTCACTACGCAACCCCTTCTTCTGATCCTCCGGCAACGAAGGCAAATAGACATCCTTGAAAAACTGTCGTCGCAACGACTCAGACATTAAGTTTCGCACATAACTGATATAAACCTCTTTAACCGTAACTAAAGGAAGCTCAGCAGAACCACCACGACCGTAGTTAAATTGTGCGATATCATTCTGAGTGGGCGGAATTACGAATAAGTGCGCCTCATAGCGTTGTGGCGCAAAAAAAAGATAGATAGCACCGAAAACCAGACCCAAGACAGCAAACTTTAGAACCAGCAACCTCCCCTCTGAGATCGCACCAAGAATCTCCAAAAAGTCGATTCCCCCCGCCATATCCTGCCGCTCACGTGAAGCGCTCATATTATTTTATTAACCTCTGAAACAAGTGTATTTTAAGATTTCCCTATCACACCTCTCTGACCCATCCAAGCCTAGATCACGTTCAAACAATACCAATAGACGCACTCTTATGATGAAAGTTCCACACCTTCAGCAAAGAGAAAAAATCTAGCCAATACCGCCGATGCCACCCTCCGCAGATGATGGCATATATAAATCATCAGAACGCTGTACGAAAAGCATGGACTCAGAAGGGTAGGCTATAAACCAAGTAATAGCACAAAGCCACAAAACTGCCAGATTCGACCCGTCTACTGCAAATTATAAGCATCAATCAACAGAATCTTCCGTACGCTTTTCCTGCAATAGACACGGAAATCAGTCAAGGCCGCGAGAGCGCGTCACCTACACCGCGCCAAACAAACCTTGAGCGCGGGCCGGCCAAGGAGAAAAGAGCCGAGGGATCGAGATATACTCAAGCACATGAGTATTTCGAGGTTGCTTTCAACGCGTCATGGAGCAACATCAAGGCTTTTGGCCCAAAGCCTAGGATCTAATAATCATACCTTTCGCACGCAAGAGCGCAATCATTAGAGGCGAAATGCTCAACCCGGCAAGCAAGCCTAACAATACTGGCAACGCTAGGGGCACAGAAGGTGATTTCCAACCGAGCATGCGCAAAGATACAGGCTGTTGGTTTTCCAACACGAACACAAGCGCAGATAAAGCCACCAGCAATACAGCCACCAGCAATGCCACTCGTTTAAATAAAACCAAGGATCAACCCTCCCCTACGATGGAGCCTACCGCTGCCTCGTCCTCATTGACCCGATCCCGCAGCTCCTTCCCCGGCTTGAAATGCGGCACATACTTCCCTTCAAGACTCACCGACTGCCCAGTCTTGGGATTACGCCCAACCCGAGGCGCACGATAATGCAGGGAAAAACTGCCAAAGCCACGGATCTCGATGCGATCTCCGGTCGCCAGGCATTGGGACATCTGTTCAAGCATGGTCTTGATGGCCAACTCTACATCCTTGGATGAGAGCAACCCCTGATGGGTGACAATACGTTCGATCAGCTCCGACTTCGTCATATTTTTCCCTTCGTTATCAAGCAGCTAGATCATTGCTTAACCAGTTTGTAGCACGCTTGGAGGGATTTGAACAGGGTGCATCTTGACTTGATAAAAAAATTCAAGATCTGCACATGACACTAACCCTAGGCCACACCGGCAGGAACGCCGCAGCGGCATGGCTGTGGGGAAGGGAGAGAAATCAAAGGCATAAAAAAGGTTCTTCACGGAATCCTGGGAAAGACAGAAACAAAAACGCCGGTTTGAGGGATGATGTTAGCGCGAACAAACACATCCACAAACCGGCGTTCTTGTGCACGATATTAATACGTTTCTGCCCTTTTGGGAGGGCTTTTCTGTCACTGCGATCCGATCTGACGGCGACGACCTGCTGATCGACGTGATCCCACAGTCCACCAGATTTCCCACCTGCAGCGGCTGCAATCAGCCCAGCACCAGCATCCACGAATACTGCCAGCGCTCAATCCGTGACCTGCCCATCCTTGGCCGCGCGGTGCGGTTGAATGTGGAACTGCGGCGCGTCGGTTGCAGTACATGCGGCAAGCGAATGGAGTCAGTCTGTTGGCTTGACCGCTATTCGCGCATGACCAAGCGCTTGGCCGAAGCGGTGATCAAGTCTTGCCAAAGACTGCCCACCCTGCACGTTGCCGAGCTGTTTGGATTGCATTGGGACAGCGTGCGCTTGCTGGAGCGACGCGCGCTACAAGCTGCATTAGAGAAGCTGCCGAAGGCGCAGCCCAGGCGCTTGGTGATGGATGAGTTCGCCCTGTTCAAAGGGCATCGCTACGCCAGCGTGGTGCTGGATGCCGATACCCGCCGGGTGCTATGGATTGGCGAAGGCCGTAGTCGAGTTGCTGTCAGACCCTTTTTTGAAGAGCTGGGGCCGGAGGGCTGTGCGCGGATCGAAGCAGTGGCAATGGACATGAACACCGCATTTGACCTGGAGGTACGCCAACATTGCCCTCAGGCACGCGTGGTCTATGACCTGTTTCATGTGATCGCCAAATATGGTCGAGAGGTGATTGACCGAGTGCGAGTGGATGAGGCCAATCGCCTGCGGCATGACAAGCCTGCACGCAAGGTCATCAAGCAAGCACGGTGGCTCCTGCTGCGTAACCCTGAGAATCTCAAGCGCGAAGACCAGCAAGTGCGTCTGCAGGATCTGCTGGCCGCCAACCAGTCGTTGATGACGGTTTATCTGATGAAGGCCGAACTCAAAGTGCTCTGGTCGCCCACCACCGCCTGGGGCTGGCGGTCAGCCTGGAAGCAGTGGCTTCGCTTGGCTGATGAAAGCGCCATACCGGAGCTGAAGCAGTTTGCTAAACGCCTGAAGGGCTACTGGCGCGGCATCCTAAGCAGGGTGAGATGGCCCATGCACACCGGGCAGTTGGAAGGGATTAACAACCGGATCAAGGTCATCAAACGGATGGCCTACGGCTACCGGGACAGCGAATTCTTTTTCATGAAGATCAAGAATGACTTTCCCGGCAATCCGTGAGGAACCATAAAAAAGGGCGACCCGAGGGTCGCCCTTTTTTACCGATCAAACAGAACTCAGTTCTGCTTGGCCATTGCTTCGCGCAGCAGCGCAGCCATGGTGGTGTCGGCAGCAGCTTCCGGAGCGGTGTTTTTCAGGCTCTGGATTGCTTCGCGCTCTTCAGCGTCGTCCTTCGACTTGATGGACAGGCTGATGACGCGGGACTTGCGGTCAACGCTGATGATCTTGGCTTCGATCTCTTCGCCTTCCTTCAGGACGTTACGCGCGTCTTCAACGCGGTCACGGCTGATTTCGGAAGCTTTCAGAGTAGCTTCGATGTCGTCGGCCAGAGTGACGATGGCGCCCTTGGCGTCAACTTCCTTCACGATGCCCTTGACGATTGCACCCTTGTCGTTGACAGCAACGAAGTTGGAGAACGGATCGTCTTCCAGCTGCTTGATGCCCAGGGAGATGCGCTCGCGCTCTGGGTCAACCGACAGGATGACGGTTTCCAGCTCGTCGCCCTTCTTGAAACGACGCACGGCTTCTTCGCCGGTTTCGTTCCAGGAAATGTCGGACAGGTGAACCAGACCGTCGATGCCGCCGTCCAGGCCGATGAAGATACCGAAGTCGGTGATCGACTTGATGGTACCGGTGATCTTGTCACCCTTGTTGAACTGGCCGGAGAAGTCTTCCCATGGGTTGGATTTGCACTGCTTGATACCCAGGGAGATACGACGACGCTCTTCGTCGATGTCCAGAACCATGACTTCCACTTCGTCGCCAACCTGAACGACTTTCGACGGGTGAATGTTCTTGTTGGTCCAGTCCATTTCGGAAACGTGTACCAGGCCTTCGACACCCTCTTCCAGCTCGGCGAAGCAGCCGTAGTCGGTCAGGTTGGTGACGCGAGCGGTAACACGAGTACCTTCTGGGTAGCGGGAAGTGATAGCAACCCACGGATCTTCGCCCATCTGCTTCAGACCCAGCGAAACGCGGTTGCGCTCACGGTCGAACTTCAGAACGCGAACGTCGACTTCGTCACCAACGTTGACGATTTCCGACGGGTGCTTGATGCGCTTCCAGGCCATGTCGGTGATGTGCAGCAGGCCGTCGATGCCGCCCAGGTCCACGAAGGCGCCGTAGTCGGTGAGGTTCTTGACGATACCTTTGACCTGTTGGCCTTCCTGCAGGGTTTCCAGCAGGGCTTCGCGCTCGGCGCTGTTCTCGGCTTCCAGCACGCTGCGACGGGAAACGACAACGTTGTTGCGCTTCTGGTCCAGCTTGATGACCTTGAATTCCAGCTCTTTGCCTTCCAGGTGGGTGGTGTCGCGCACTGGGCGGACATCAACCAGGGAGCCCGGCAGGAACGCACGGATGCCGTTAACGTCGACAGTGAAGCCGCCCTTAACCTTACCGTTGATAACGCCCTTGACCACTTCTTCGGCAGCGAAAGCAGCTTCCAGAACAATCCAGCACTCGGCGCGCTTGGCTTTTTCACGGGACAGCTTGGTTTCGCCAAAGCCGTCTTCGACCGCGTCCAGCGCAACGTGAACTTCGTCACCGACCTTGATGGTCAGCTCGCCAGCTTCGTTGTAGAACTGCTCGAGCGGGATGACGCCCTCGGACTTCAGACCAGCGTGAACGGTAACCCAGTCGCCGTCGATGTCGACAACGATACCGGTGATGATTGCGCCCGGCTGAAGATTGAGGGTTTTCAGGCTTTCTTCAAAGAGTTCTGCAAAGCTTTCGCTCATTTTAATTCCTGTAAATTCGGGCGAGACAGACGCCCATCGCCACATTCCAGACAATGTGGGTTTCGTTTAAGTAAAGGAAAGCGGGCAGGACGTTGACTGGTGCCCCTGCCTGCTTTCCTGGCGATCAGAGCAGGTCGCGCAATGCGAGCTCGCTTCTGATCCGTTGCAGCACCTGCTCGATGGACAACTCGGTAGAGTCCAGCTGGATTGCATCGGCCGCCGGCTTGAGCGGGGCCACTGCGCGCTGGGTGTCGCGCTCATCGCGCGCACGAATCTCATCTAGCAGACTCGACAGACTAACATCTTCGCCTTTGCCCTTCAACTGCAGGTAACGGCGGCGGGCGCGTTCCTCGGCACTGGCGGTGAGAAACACCTTCAGTGGCGCATCGGGAAACACCACGGTCCCCATGTCGCGACCGTCGGCGATCAGCCCCGGCGCCTCACGGAAGGCACGCTGACGCTGCAGCAGTGCCTCGCGCACCGCTGGCAGAGAAGCGACCATCGAGGCACCCGCCCCTACCGTTTCGGTACGGATGACATTGCTGACATCCTCGCCCTCGAGAATGATCTGCTGCAGCTTGCCCGGCTCGGCAGCGATGAACTGCACGTCCAGATGAGCGGCAAGCGCCTTGAGCAACTCTTCGTTGGTCAGGTCGACACCATGGTTCGAGGCGTTGAACGCCAGCAGGCGATACAGCGCTCCGGAATCCAGCAGCCGCCAGCCAAGCTCGCGTGCCAGCAGGCCAGCGACCGTGCCCTTGCCCGAGCCGCTTGGCCCGTCGATGGTGATGACCGGCGCCTGCGAATTCACGACTTGCCCTCTTGCGCCACGCGAATGCCGACTTCGGCGCAAAGCGCCAGGAAGTTGGGGAAGGAGGTGGCGACGTTGGCGCAGTCGTGAATGCGGATCGGCGCACTGGCACGCAGCGAGGCAATGCTGAACGCCATGGAGATACGGTGATCACCGTGACCATGGACCTCACCGCCGCCGATCTGGCCGCCATCGATGATGATGCCGTCCGGGGTCGGCTCGCACTTGACACCCAGGGCGATCAGGCCATCGGCCATGACCTGGATACGGTCCGACTCCTTGACCCGCAGCTCCTCGGCACCACGCAGCACGGTGCGCCCCTCGGCGCAGGCGGCCGCGACGAACAGCACCGGGAATTCGTCGATGGCCAGCGGCACCAGGTCTTCCGGAATCTCGATACCCTTGAGCTTCGCCCCACGCACGCGCAGGTCGGCAACAGGCTCGCCGCCGACTTCACGCTGGTTCTCCAGGGTGATGTCGCCGCCCATCAGACGCAGGATGTCGATCACGCCGGTGCGGGTCGGGTTGATGCCGACGTGCTCCAGCACCAGCTCCGAACCTTCGGCGATGGACGCTGCGACCAGGAAGAAGGCCGAGGACGAGATATCGGCCGGCACTTCGATCCGAGTAGCGGTCAGCTTGCCGCCGGACTGCAGCGAAGCGACAGGGCCATTGCTCTGCACGCTGTAACCGAAGCCACGCAGCATGCGCTCGGTGTGATCGCGGGTCGGCGCCGGCTCGGTGACGGTGGTAGTGCCTTCGGCGTACAGGCCGGCCAGCAGCAGGCAGGACTTAACCTGGGCACTGGCCATCGGCAGGGTGTAGTTCAGCGCCTTGAGCTTCTGGCCACCGCGAATGGTCAGCGGAGGACGCCCCTCGGGGCCGGTCTCGACCACGGCTCCCATTTCGCGCAACGGATTGGCCACGCGGTTCATCGGGCGCTTGGACAGCGAAGCGTCACCGGTCATGGTCACATCGAACGGCTGTGCGGCCAGCAGGCCCGACAGCAGGCGCATCGAGGTCCCGGAGTTACCCAGGTAGATCGGGCCAGGTGGCGGCTTCAGGCCGTGCAGGCCGACACCATGGATGGTGACGCGGCCGTGGTGCGGCCCCTCGATGACCACACCCATGTCGCGGAAGGCTTGCAAGGTCGCCAGGGCATCTTCGCCCTCGAGGAAGCCTTCGACTTCAGTGGTGCCCTCGGCCAGCGAGCCGAGCATGATCGAGCGGTGGGAAATCGATTTGTCGCCCGGTACGCGAATCCGTCCGGACACGCGGCCACCAGGTTGGGCCAGGAAGATCAGGTCGTTGGCGTTCATAGCGTCCACATAGGCCCGGCGGGCCAGGATTTTACTGAAATGCTCGCGGGCGACCCGAGCGCGGGTGAATACACCCAGCAACTGGTGCCCGTCCCCTGCATCGACCGCGTCGCGCAAGGCGTCGAGATCGCTGCGAAATGTATCCAGCGTGCGCAGGACAGCGTCGCGGTTAGCGAGGAAGATGTCATGCCACATGATCGGGTCGCTGCCGGCGATTCTCGTGAAATCGCGGAACCCTCCCGCAGCGTACCGGAAGATGTCGAGGTTTTCATTGCGTTTGGCCAGCGAATCCACCAGGCCGAACGCCAGCAGGTGCGGAAGGTGGCTGGTGGCCGCCAGGACTTCGTCATGACGCTCGACCGGCATGTGCTCGACGTCGGCCTCCAGCGCGCGCCACAGGCGATCGACTAGGGCCAGGGCTGCCGGGTCGGTCTCGGCGAGCGGCGTGAGGATCACCTTGTGACGACGGAACAGCGCGGCATTGGAAGCTTCCACCCCGCTCTGCTCGGAACCCGCGATCGGATGACCAGGCACGAAACGCGCCAGACGCTCGCCGAACACGGCCCGCGCAGCACGCACCACATTGCCCTTGGCACTGCCGACATCGGTGATCACCGCAGCCCCCAGGTCGAGCGACGCCAGGCGAGCCAGAACCTTTTCCATGGCCAGGATCGGCACCGCCAGCTGGATCACGTCAGCCCCGACACAGGCAACGGCCAGATCCTCTTCGCAGCGATCGACCACACCAAGAGCGACAGCCTGCTTGCGCGACTGGGCATCCAGGTCGACACCGACCACTTCACGGCACAGCCCGCTTTCACGCAGGCCTTTGGCGAAGGAACCACCGATCAGGCCCAGGCCGACGACGACCAGGCGATTGATGAGCGGTGCGGGTTTGTTTACAGCATTAACCACGAGTGCGAACCCTGTTCAGAACAGCAACATGTGCCAAATTACAGCCTACAGATGGGCAGGACGAACCCGAACTATAGGTCCGACGCCACTCTCACGGGCAGCATGAAACCTGTGGGAGCGGGCTGGTCCCGCGATGGAGCGCGAAGCGCTCCCACTCACGGGCAACAATAAGTTCAGAGCACCGCCTTCGGATAAGACCCCAGCACCTTCAACGCCACGGCCTCCTGGCTGATCTTCTCCAGCACTGCCTTGATCAGCGGATCGCGGTGGTGGCCGACGAAGTCGATGAAGAACACGTAGGTCCACTTGCCGCTGCGCGACGGGCGGGTCTCGATGCGGGTCAGGTCGATGCCGTTATCGTGGAATGGCACCAGCAGCTCATGCAGCGCGCCTGGCTTGTTGCTCATCGAAACGATGATCGAGGTCTTGTCGTCGCCGGTCGGCGGCACTTCCTGGTTACCGATCATCAGGAACCGCGTGGAGTTGTCCGGACGGTCTTCGATCTTCTCGGCCAGACGGGTCAAACCATACAGATTGGCTGCCATGTCACCGGCGATCGCCGCCGAATTCCACTCGCCCTTGACCCGCTTGGCCGCCTCGGCATTGCTCGAGACCGCCACGCGCTCGACGTTCGGGTAGTGCGCGTCCAGCCACTTGCGGCACTGAGCCAGCGACTGGGCGTGCGAGTAGATACGGGTGATGCTGTCGGTCTTGGTGTTCTCGCCCACCAACAGGTGGTGGTGGATGCGCAGCTCGACCTCACCACAGATCACCATGTCGTGCTCGAGGAAGCTATCCAGCGTGTGACTGACCGCGCCTTCGGTGGAGTTTTCCACCGGCACCACGCCGAAGTTGACAGCACCGGCCGCCACTTCGCGGAACACTTCATCGATGGCCGCCATCGGACGGCTGATCACCGCATGACCGAAATGCTTCATGGCCGCAGCCTGGGTGAAGGTGCCCTCGGGGCCGAGGTAGGCAATCTTCAACGGCTCTTCCAGGGCCAGGCACGACGACATGATTTCGCGGAACAGACGCGCCATCTCTTCGTTGCCCAGCGGCCCCTTGTTGCGCTCCATGACGCGCTTGAGCACCGCGGCCTCACGCTCGGGGCGGTAGAACACCGGCTTTTCGCCTTCGGCGAGCGACGCGGTCTTGACCCGCGCCACTTCTTCGGCGCAGCGAGCGCGATCGCTGATCAGCTCGAGGATTTTCTCGTCTAGGCTGTCAATGCGAACGCGCAGGGCCTTGAGTTCCTGTTCGGACATCAGCCGTGCTCCTTCTCGAATTCGGCCATGTAGGCCACCAGAGCTTCCACCGCATCCAGCCCCAGCGCGTTGTAGATCGAGGCACGCATGCCACCGACCGAACGATGACCCTTGAGATTGAGCAGGCCACGGGCGTCGGCACCGGCGAGGAATGCCTTGTCCAGGCGCTCGTCGGCGAGACGGAACGGCACGTTCATCCAAGAGCGGGCATTGTGGCTGATCGGGTTGGTGTAGAACTCGCTGGCGTCGATGAAACCGTACAGACGGTCTTTCTTCGCACGGTTGCGCTGCTCCATGGCCTCGACGCCGCCCTGCTCCTTGAGCCACTCGAACACCAGGCCCGACAGATACCAGGAGTAGGTGGCCGGGGTGTTGTACATCGAACCATTATCGGCCGAGATCTTGTAGTCGAGCATGGTCGGGCAGGTGCTGCGCGCGCGACCGAGCAGGTCTTCGCGCACAATGACCACCACCAGGCCGCTCGGGCCGATGTTCTTTTGCGCACCGGCGTAGATCAGGCCGTACTGCGACACGTCGATCGGGCGCGAGAGGATGTCGGACGACATGTCGACCACCAGCGGAACATCACCGGTTTCAGGCACCCAGTCGAACTGCAGGCCGCCGATGGTTTCGTTGGAGGCGTAGTGAACGTATGCAGCCCCTGGGGTCAGCTTCCACTCGTTCTGGCCAGGAATGGCCAGGTAATCGTAAGGCTTGGCGCTGGCAGCGACGTTGATATTGCCGAAACGGCGCCCTTCCTCGATAGCCTTCTTCGACCAGATGCCGGTCTCGATGTAGTCGGCCGTGGCGCCTTCGGGCAGCAGGTTCAGCGGGATCTCGGCGAACTGCTGGCTGGCACCACCCTGCAGGAACAGCACCTTGTAGTTCGAGGGAATGCTCAGCAGGTCACGCAGGTCTTGCTCGGCCTTTTCGGCGATCGCCACGTAGTCATCGCTGCGGTGGCTCATCTCCATCACTGACAAGCCCTTGCCGCGCCAGTCCAGCATTTCGGCCTGGGCACGCTGCAGGACAGCGTCGGGAAGCGCGGCAGGGCCTGCGCAGAAGTTAAAGGCTCGTTTGCTCACATCCACTCTCGCTCTAATAGAACAAAATCTAACCAGCTGGTTCAGCGGTAATCCTGTGGGAGCCGCGAACACCGGCGAAGCCGGTGCCATACATCGCACCGCCTGCTTCGCGGGCAAGCCGCTCCCACAGAAACCAGACGTTGCCGTCGCTAATCAGTCAAACGGGGCGACCTTGGTCGCCCCGCTCGGGTTTACGCTTGCTTATTCCTGCGGAGCCTCTTCGGCGCCTGCAGCTTCGTCATCTGGCGCATCAGCTTCGACGCCCTCCTCGTCCGTCTCGACGATATCGTCGAGCTCGCCCTCGGACGGCTCCTGGATACGCTCCAGGCCTACCAGCGTCTCGTCGCTGGCCAGCTTGATCAGCGTAACGCCCTGGGTGTTACGGCTCAGGCTGGAGACCTCACCGACCCGTGTACGCACCAGCGTACCCTGGTCGGAAATCAGCATGATCTCCTCGCCTTCCTGAACCTGGATGGCACCGATCAGCAAGCCATTGCGCCCTTTTGTGCCCATGGCAATCACACCCTGCCCGCCACGACCACGACGCGGGAACTTGGACAGCGGGGTGCGCTTGCCGAAGCCACGCTCGGAAGCGGTGAGGATCTGCGCGCCCGACTCGGGGATCAGCATGGAAATCACTTCCTGCCCCTTGCCCAGCTTCATGCCACGCACACCGCGCGCGGTACGGCCCATCTCGCGAACCACGCTCTCGGCGAAGCGAATCACCTTGCCAGCGCTGGAGAACATCATGACTTCCTTCGCGCCATCGGTGATGGCTGCGGCGATCAAGGTGTCACCTTCCTTCAGCTTGACCGCGATCAGGCCATTGGAGCGCGGACGCGCGAACTGCACCAACGGGGTCTTCTTGACGGTACCGGAAGCGGTAGCCATGAAGATGTAGGCACCGGTTGGCTCGGCAACCAGCTCCGGAGTGTCGCCGTCTTCTTCGTCGACTTCTTCCGGCTCGATCACCTCGCCCTCGAGCACCGCATCATCCGCCTCGTCGATTTCTTCGTCGAGGTCGGCGCTCTGCTGCAGGGCTTCGAGGTCGATCTGCAGCATCGCAGTGATGCGCTCGCCGTCTTCCAGCGGCAGCAGGTTGACCATCGGGCGACCACGCGCGGCGCGGGAGGCTTCAGGGATGTCGTAGGTCTTGAGCCAGTAAACCTTGCCCTTGCTGGAGAACAGCAGCAGCGTGGCGTGGCTGTTGGCAACCAGCAGGTGCTCGATGTAGTCCTCATCCTTCACGCCGGTCGCCGACTTGCCCTTGCCGCCGCGGCGCTGGGCCTGGTAAGCGGACAATGGCTGAGTCTTGGCATAACCACCATGGGAAATGGTCACCACACGCTCTTCTTCCGGGATCATGTCGCCGTAGTTGAGGTCGTGACGGGCATCGAGGATCTGGGTACGACGGGCATCGCCGTACTCGGCGCGAATCGCTTCAAGCTCTTCGCGGATCACTTCCATCAGGCGCTGGGCACTGTTGAGGATGCGGATCAGCTCGCCGATCTGCTCGAGGATCTCCTGGTACTCGGCCAGCAGCTTCTCATGCTCCAGACCGGTCAGGCGGTGCAGACGCAGGTCGAGGATGGCCTGGGCCTGTTCAGGCGACAGCCAGTACTTGCCATCACGCAGGCCATACTGCTCCGGCAGGTCTTCCGGACGGCACGAGTCGGCGCCAGCGCGCTCGACCATGACCTGCACTGCACTGGACTCCCAAGGCGTACCGACCAGGGCTTCCTTGGCTTCCGACGGCGTTGGCGAGGCCTTGATCAGGGCAATGACCGGATCGATGTTGGACAGCGCAACAGCCTGGCCTTCAAGAATGTGCCCACGCTCACGCGCCTTGCGCAGCTCGAACACGGTGCGACGGGTGACCACTTCGCGACGGTGACGAACGAAGGCCTCGAGCAGGTCTTTCAGGTTCAGCAACCGCGGACGACCGTCGATCAATGCGACAACGTTGATGCCGAACACGCTCTGCAGCTGGGTCTGCTGATAGAGGTTGTTGAGCACCACTTCAGGCACCTCGCCGCGACGCAGCTCGATGACGATGCGCATGCCGTCCTTGTCGGACTCGTCACGCAGCTCGGTGATGCCTTCGATCTTCTTCTCTTTGACCAGCTCGGCGATCTTCTCGATCAGACGCGCCTTGTTCAGCTGATACGGCAGCTCGGTCACGACGATCTGCTGACGACCACCCACCTTGTCGATGTCCTCGACCTCGGAGCGGGCGCGCATATAGATGCGGCCGCGGCCGGTGCGGTAGGCCTCGATGATGCCCTGGCGGCCGTTGATGATGCCGGCGGTCGGGAAGTCCGGGCCAGGGATGAACTGCATCAGCTCATCGACGGTGACCTCGGGGTTGTCGATCAGCGCCAGGCAACCATCGATGACTTCGCCCAGGTTGTGCGGCGGGATGTTGGTGGCCATGCCCACGGCGATGCCGCTGGAACCGTTGACCAGCAGGTTGGGGATCCTGGTCGGCATGACCGCCGGGATCTGCTCGGTGCCGTCGTAGTTGGGCACCCAGTCGACCGTTTCCTTGTGCAGGTCGGCCAGCAGCTCGTGAGCAAGCTTGGTCATGCGCACTTCGGTGTATCGCATGGCCGCAGCGTTGTCGCCGTCCACCGAACCGAAGTTGCCCTGACCGTCGACCAGCAGGTAGCGCAGCGAGAACGGCTGCGCCATGCGCACGATGGTGTCGTACACGGCAGTGTCGCCGTGCGGGTGGTATTTACCGATGACGTCACCGACCACACGGGCGGACTTCTTGTACGGCTTGTTCCAGTCGTTGCCCAGTTCGCTCATCGCGTACAGGACGCGGCGATGCACGGGCTTCAAGCCGTCACGCGCATCGGGCAGCGCTCGCCCGACAATCACGCTCATCGCGTAGTCGAGGTAGGACTGTCTCAGTTCGTCTTCGATATTGACCGGGAGGATTTCTTTGGCCAGTTCGCCCATGAGAAGCCTGATTCCTTTTTCTGGTGAAACTTCGCCATATCCATCGGTGGACGAACGAAGCTCGTCGCCGCAGCGTTCGACAGTGCGACGACATACGACAAATCAATGAGTTGTGCCCAGGATCTGCGCAATGAAGACCGCGGAAAAGAGCGGCCTTGGAAACTGTCGGATGGTATCACAAAGGGTTGGCGGGTGGGAGATAGGGCAGGATGCCGCTGAAGCGGAAAGTCCAGACCGCCATCGCCCCCACGAAAACACTCAATGCAAGCGCTTGCGGCACATCAACTGGGCGATTTTGGCGGCATCCGGTCGCTCGACAATACCCTTCTCGGTCACGATCACGTCGATCAGATCCGCAGGAGTCACATCGAAAACGGTATTGAACACCTCGACATCTGCACCGACTCGCTTCCCAGCCACTTCCAGCAGCTCGTCCGCCTCACGTTCTTCAAGAGGGATGTCATCACCGCTGGCGAGGTTGAGGTCAATGCTGGTGCTCGATGCCACCACCATGAAACGTACGCCATGGTGCATGGCCGAGACGGCCAACTGGTATGTGCCGATCTTGCTCGCCACGTCACCATTGGCCGCGATGCAGTCGGCACCGACCACAACCCAGGTGATGCCTTTGGTCTTCATCAGGTGCGCCAGCGCCGAGTCCGCACACAGCGTGACCGGTATCCCCTCATGGGACAGCTCCCAGGCCGTCAGGCGCGATCCGTGCAACCAGGGACGGGTTTCGGCGGCATAGATGCGCTCGACCATCCCTTCCAGATAAGCGGCATGGATCACCCCCAACGCCGTCCCGAAACCACCGCTGGCCAAGGCACCAGCATTGCCGTAGGTCAGCAAGGTCTGCTCGCTGCCCTGGTGACGACGGATCTGCTCGATACCGTTTTGCGCCATGGTCAGGTTGGCTTCGCGATCGCTGTCGTGGATCGCCACGGCTTCGGCTTCCATGACTGCGAGCACATCCTCGTCGGGGCGCAGCCGCTGCAGGCGCTCGCGCATGCGATTGAGCGCCCAGAACAGGTTGGCAGCTGTCGGGCGCGCCTCGGCCAGCTCGAGGAAGTCCTCTTCCAGCGCCTGCTCCCAGTCATCGTCCTCGGCCAGGCGTTGACGCAACGCAAGCACCAGCCCATAGGCAGCACTGATGCCGATGGCTGCCGCACCGCGCACCGCCATGCCGCGGATCGCCTGAACCACAGAGGCCACATCGGCGCAGGCCAGCCAGTGCTCGCGGGTCGGCAGCAGACGCTGGTCGAGCAGATGCAGGGTGCCATCACGCCACTGGATGCTGGTCACCTTCTCCGCCGCCAAAAGTCGCTCGCGCATCGCCTCTCCCCGCAATTCACTGATCAAAAGCGGACGATTATAGCGAGCCTCGGGCGCAGGCGCTCGGGTATACTGCGCGTTCCATTTAACGGAACCCGGTAGCCTGCCTATGCCTTCAGCCTCCTCGCCGCTCGACCTGCTGCTCGCACCCCGCTGGCTGGTGCCCGTGGAGCCGGCCGGCGTAGTGCTCGAAGGGCATGCCCTGGGCATCCGGGACGGGCTGATTGCCTGGATCGGCCCCCGCGAGCGGGCGCCGCAGGCACTGGAGGTGCGCGAGCTGCCCGACTGCGTGCTCACCCCAGGGCTGGTCAACGCCCACGGGCACGCCGCCATGACCCTGTTCCGCGGCCTGGCCGACGACCTGCCGCTGATGACCTGGCTGCAGGAGCACATCTGGCCGGCCGAAGGGCGCTGGGTCGACGAAGCCTTCGTGCGCGACGGCACCGACCTGGCGATCGCCGAGCAGCTCAAGGGCGGCATCACCTGCTTCGCCGACATGTACTTTTTCCCCCGCGAGGCCTGTGACCGCGTGCACCGCAGCGGCATCCGCGCCCAGGTGGCCGTGCCGTTGCTGGACTTCCCCATCCCCGGTGCGCGCAGCCCCGACGAGGCCCTGCACCTGGCCATCGAGCTGTTCGGCGACCTGCGCCATCACCCGCGCATCAGCGTCGCCCTCGGGCCCCATGCGCCGTATACGGTCAATGACCAGAACCTGGAGAAGATCCGGGTCATCGCCGACCAGCTCGACGCGCCGCTGCACATGCACATCCACGAAACCGCCGCAGAGGTCGAGCGGGCGGTGGCCGAGCACGGCGAACGCCCGCTGGCGCGCCTGGCACGCCTCGGCCTGCTGGGCCCGCGCCTGCAGGCGGTCCACATGACCCAGATCAGCGACGACGACCTGGCCCTGCTGGTAGAAAGCAACACCAGCGTGGTGCACTGCCCGGAGTCCAACCTCAAGCTGGCCAGCGGCTTCTGCCCGGTCGAACGCCTGTGGCAGGCCGGGGTCAACGTCGCCGTAGGCACCGATGGCGCCGCCAGCAACAACGACCTCGACCTGCTTGGCGAAACCCGGACCGCCGCATTGCTGGCCAAGGCCGTCGCAGGTTCGGCCACGGCCCTGGACGCCCACCGCGCCCTGCGCATGGCCACGCTCAACGGCGCACGCGCCCTGGGGCTGGAGGCCAGCATTGGCTCGCTGGAGGCGGGCAAGGCTGCGGACATCACCGCCTTCGACCTCTCGGGCCTGGCCCAGCAACCGGTGCATGACCCGGTTTCGCAACTGATCTACGCCACCGGCCGCGACTGCGTGCGCCACGTCTGGGTCGCGGGCCACCACCTGCTCGACGACGGGCGCCTGACCCAAATGGACGAAGCCGCGCTGATCGACACCGCCCGCACCTGGGGAGCGCGTATTCGCGCTGGCAAAGAATGACCGGCCGGCAGCTGCGGCTGCCGCTTGAGACACCTTTTATCGAAGTTTTCAGAGGATCTGTTCAATGAGCAACGTCGACCGCGCCGAAATCGCCAAGTTCGAGGCCTTGGCCCACCGCTGGTGGGATCGCGAGAGCGAGTTCAAGCCCCTGCACGAGATCAACCCGCTGCGGGTCAACTGGATAGACGAGCGCGCCAGCCTCGCCGGCAAGAAGGTGCTGGACGTCGGCTGCGGCGGCGGCATCCTCAGCGAGGCGATGGCCCAGCGCGGTGCTACCGTGACCGGCATCGACATGGGCGAGGCGCCACTGGCTGTGGCGCGCCTGCACCAACTGGAGTCGGGAGTCGAGGTCGAGTACCGGCAGATCACCGCCGAAGCGCTGGCAGAAGAGCTGCCTGGCCAGTTCGACGTGGTCACCTGCCTGGAAATGCTCGAACACGTGCCCGATCCTTCCTCGGTGATCCGCGCCTGCCATCGCCTGGTCAAGCCCGGCGGCCAGGTGTTCTTCTCCACCATCAACCGCAACCCCAAGGCCTATCTGCTGGCGATCATCGGCGCCGAGTACATCCTCAAGATGCTGCCGCGCGGCACCCACGACTTCAAGAAATTCATCCGGCCCTCCGAGCTCGGCGCCTGGAGCCGTGTGGCCGGCCTCGAAGTGAAGGACATCATCGGCCTCACCTACAACCCGCTGACCAAGCACTACAAGCTGGCCAGCGACGTCGATGTCAACTACATGATCCAGACCCTGCGCGAGGAATGAGCATGCGCCTGCGAGCAGTACTCTTCGACATGGACGGCACCCTGCTGGACACCGCGCCGGACTTCATCGCCATCTGCCAGGCCATGCTCGCCGAGCGCGGCCTGCCGGCCGTG
The DNA here is from genome assembly GCF_049942315.1 of Pseudomonas wayambapalatensis. NCBI lineage: Bacteria > Pseudomonadati > Pseudomonadota > Gammaproteobacteria > Pseudomonadales > Pseudomonadaceae > Pseudomonas > Pseudomonas wayambapalatensis. Next base: position 10,831 of record NZ_JBNFMU010000219.1, on the reverse strand, counting down.
GACGACCAGTTGATCCGCGGCGTGATCTCGGGCGGCGCGCGGGCGATGGTCGCCGCCACTTTCGCCATGGACCCGGACGCCGAAGGCTTCGAGGCCCTGCGCCTGGAATTTCTCGAACGTTACCAACGCGATTGCGCGGTCCACAGCAAGCTGTTCGAGGGCATGGCCGAACTGCTGGACGACATCGAGAAAGGCAACCTGCTGTGGGGTGTGGTCACCAACAAGCCGGTGCGCTTCGCCGAGCCGATCATGCAGCAGCTTGGCCTGGCCGAGCGTTCGGCGCTGCTGATCTGCCCCGATCACGTGAAGAACAGCAAACCCGACCCCGAGCCGCTGATCCTCGCCTGCAAGACGCTTGACCTGGATCCGGCCAGCGTACTGTTCGTCGGCGACGATCTGCGTGACATCGAATCCGGTCGCGATGCCGGCACCCGCACCGCCGCCGTGCGCTACGGTTATATTCATCCAGAGGACAACCCCAACAACTGGGGTGCCGACGTGGTGGTGGACCACCCGCTGGACCTGCGCAAGGTGATCGACAGTGCGTTGTGCGGCTGCTGAGTTGTAAGAGCTGGCGGCACACACAGGGATAAAAAACAGGGAAATTTCAATGTTCGACTACACCGCCCGTCCCGACCTGCTCAAGGGTCGGGTCATTCTTGTCACCGGCGCCGGGCGCGGCATCGGCGCGGCTGCCGCCAAGGCTTACGCAGCACTGGGGGCCACCGTGCTGCTGCTGGGCAAGACCGAGGCCAACCTCAACGAGGTCTACGACCAGATCGAAGCTGCCGGCCACCCACAACCGGTGGTGATTCCGTTCAACCTGGAAACCGCCCTGCCCCATCAGTACGACGAACTGGCGGTGATGGTCGAAGAGCAGTTCGGACGCCTCGACGGCCTGCTCAACAACGCGTCGATCATCGGCCCACGTACGCCGCTGGAGCAGTTGTCGGGCGACAACTTCATGCGCGTGATGCACATCAACGTCAACGCGACATTCATGCTGACCAGCACACTGCTGCCGCTGCTGAAGTTGTCCGAGGACGCCTCGGTGGTGTTCACCTCGTCGAGCGTCGGGCGCAAGGGCCGGGCCTACTGGGGCGCCTATGGCGTGTCGAAATTCGCCACCGAAGGCCTGATGCAGACCCTGGCCGACGAGCTGGAAGGCGTGGCGCCGGTGCGTGCCAACAGCATCAACCCGGGCGCCACGCGCACGGCGATGCGGGCGCTGGCCTATCCCAGCGAGAACCCGCAGGACAATCCGCTGCCCGAAGACATCATGCCGGTGTACCTGTACCTGATGGGCCCGGACAGCAGCGGCGTGAATGGACAGGCGTTCAACGCGCAGTAAAATCACAGGGACACTTCGCAGCGCTGAACAGCCTGGAAGTGTCCCTTACCCGCTACGACTCCATCTTATCCCGCTAGCGCACGAGCATTAGCCCGTTTTTTCACAGGCTGCTCACGCTGCTTTACAGGCTTGTTCAGTTCCACCTGCTCCACCGGCTTGAGCACAGGCTGCTCATGCTCACTCTCGGATCTCAGGCAACGCTCCAGGAACAGGTACATGCAGTCGTAGCTCTTGCAGATGGCCTTGCGCAGTTGCGCCTGCAATTCCTCGGAAGGGCTCTCGCCCACCAGCGTACAAATGATCTCCAGCGCCTCCCACGGGTGCGCATCGTCGTACTCGGCGTGCAGGTCCAGCCACCTCATGGCCGCCTTGGATTCCTTGTCACCCTGCTGGATGAAAGACCGCGCGTAGTCCGTCTCGGGATAGACCTTTGCCGACCACTCGCCCGTTGCCCCTTCGATCGCGTAGTTGGTCGCGGCCATCGCAATGGCCAGCGACTCGGTCGCACAGACACGCCAGCACCAATCGTTCAAGCCGTTCAGCTCGGGGGGGATATCCTGGGCCTGCAAGTCCTTCAAGCTAATGTCGTGCGCCTTGCACCATTTGACCCAATGGTCGGCATGGTTGAGCTCAACGCGGATATTGCGTATCAACCAGCGCCGCGCCATATCCTCGCCCTGGCTGCGGCCGTAGCGGGTCTTGGTGAGGTTTTGGGCCATGTACAACGAAAACTGTTCGACCACCGGCCAACCACCGACCAAGTACTGACGGATGGTCTTCTTGCTCAGTTTGCCGTCGCTCAAGCGCTGGTAGATCTCATGCTCCACCACCCTTCGCTTGCTCTCGGCACAATCCGAGATCATTTTCTGCGCCCAGTCGGGGTAGCTCTTGGGGTCCATCAATGGACCGATCCGAACGAATGCGTCAATCACTGTCAGCTCCTTGATTCCTTGTGATTTTCCGGACGACTACTACTGTCAGCGGAAGGACCCTGGCGCCCGGTGCAACAAGGGCCTTACTGCAATCCGTTGTCGCTGGAGGCTGTCACAGGTGAACACCTGCGGCCGCTCGATCAGATAACCCTGCGCGAAATCTACGCCGATCTCCTGCAGCGCCTGCTCGATCAACGGTGTTTCGACAAACTCGGCGATGGTGCGCTTACCCATGACATGGCCGATATGGTTGATCACCTCCACCATAGCCCTGTTAATGGGATCGTCGAGCATATCCTTGACGAAACTTCCGTCGATCTTCAGGAAGTCTACTGGTAAATGCTTCAAATAGGCGAATGACGACATCCCGGCGCAGAAATCGTCGAGGGAGAACTTGCAACCCAAGCTTTTCAATTCGTTGATGAAGCGAATAGCACTTCCCAAATTGGCGATTGCGCTGGTCTCGGTTATTTCGAAACAAATCATGTGCGGGGGGATCTGGAACTCGGCAAACAACCTCTGCAGGTACTCCAGGAACTTGTCATCGCCAATACTCGTACCCGACAGATTGATCGCGCACATCGCCAGCGGTCGGCTGCGACCTTCATCCAGCGCCTGGCGAATCACCAGGAACACATTGCGTACCACCCAGCGATCGAGCGCGGTCATCAGGCCATAGCGCTCGGCGGCTGGGATGAAGCTGTCAGGCAGGATGGTCCGACCGCTCTCGTCATGCAGGCGCAGGAGAATCTCGAGGTGTCCGGCGCCCATGTCTGGTTTGAGGGGGGCGATTTCCTGGGCATACAGGCAGAAGCGGTTTTCCTCGAGCGCAACGTGCAGGCGCTGGATCCAGGCCATCTCGCCAAAGCGCATCGACAACTCGCTGTCGTCGGCATGGTAGACCTGCACACGGTTGCGCCCCTTCTCCTTGGCCATGTAGCAGGCCATGTCGGCAGCGCGCAGCGAGGTCTCAAGCGTGCCGGGCGAATGGGCAATGTGTACCAGGCCAATACTCACGGTGGTGACGAAGGGCCGTCCCTTCCAGACGAAATGCAGGCTCTGCACGGTCTGGCGCAAGTGCTCGGCAATCCGCTCAGCCTGGTCGGGCGGACAGTTTTCCAGCAATACGCCGAATTCGTCACCGCCCAGCCGGGCCAGGGTGTCACCTTCACGCAGGCCTGCCTGCAGCACAGCGCAGATATGGCGCAGCAACTCATCGCCCGCGGCATGCCCGCAGGTATCGTTGACCAGCTTGAACTGGTCGAGGTCCAGGAACATCAGGGAGTGGCGTCCCGACTGACGGGCCAAGGTGTTGAGCGCCTGCTCCAGGCGATACTCGAACTCACGGCGGTTGGCAAGGCCCGTCAGGGCATCGTGGGTCGCCTGCCATGACAGGTTGGCGATGTACTGCCGCTCCTGGGTCATGTCATGCAGGGCGAGGACGATGCCGCTGATCTGACCGTCGGTGTGGATGGGCGACCCCACCAGGTTGACCGACACCGTACTGCCATCCAGGCGCTGGATCAGCCGGGCATGCTCGGCCCCGCCCTTGAGGCTGCCGCTGAGCACCTGCTCGACCAGAGTCAAGCTGTCCCGCTCGGCATTTTCATCGAGCAGGCTGAACAGCGCCGCCAGCGGCAAGCCATGGGCCTGGGAAGCCTGCCAGTGGGTCAACTGCTCCGCGGCAGGGTTCATGTAGACGATGCACCCCTCGACATCGGTGGTGATCACCGCATCGCCGATCGACTCCAGGGTGGTCTGTGCCCGCTCACGCTCTACCTGCAAAGCGCTGGCAAACGCCTGGCGCTGGGACAGCAACCTTGCAGAACGGCGCCAGGCCAGGGCGATGAGAATCAACGCCGTGAGCAGGTTGGTGACCATCAACACCCGCAGCAGCACCCGCGAGCCTTCGCCCAAGGCATCGCTGAATGCCTTGGCGGCCGGCGTCACGCCCTCGTTGATCGAGACGATACGCGCTTTCCAGTCCGCCACCTCACGCTCACTGGCCAGCCCCCGGACGAAGGCCTCACGCATCTGCTGCGCCAGGACATCCAGTTGCCGCAGGTATTCGTCACCCGTGTTCCAGTAGCCGATGGCATTCTGCATGTAACTGATCTGACGGAAGTTGCGGTAGAACCAGATGATCCGATTGACGTCGTCCGGATGGTTACCGCCCTGCAGGATCCCGCGCCGTGCGGCCTCAAGGTCCGGCACAGGCTGGTCGAGGGCCACCCGTAGCTCACGGTCGCCCTGGGGTATGGCAATGGCCTGGCGATAGCGCTGGAAGATGCGTTCGTCCTGGCTTTCGGCATACAGATTGAGGTAATAGATGGCGTCTTTCTGTGCCTTGGACCACAGGCTTTCGCCGGCCACGTACGCACGCATGGCCGAAAGCGAATAAAGACTGAGGCTGCCCAGCAGCACCTGGAAAACCACCACTGCGACGAAGGGCCAGATGATTCCCAGCAACCTTGGCGCCTCGAGAGTCCGATTTCCCTTCATGTAGTCCCTGTCTCAGAGCGGATATGGCACGAATCGACCCAGACAAGCACAGCGTAGGCCATTTGCCATAATTGCGCGGAGCTTTTTGTCGCAGCCAGTGCGCCTGTTGGCGCGCCGCGCGATCAGGACTGCTGCAGATGCCCGTACAGCTTGGCGTACAAGCCGCCTTCGGCGATCAACTGCTGGTGGCCGCCGTCTTCGGCCACATGCCCACCGTCGAACACCAGCACCCGATCGGCCTGTTTCACCGCCGACAGGCGATGGGCAATGATCAAGGTGGTACGGCCACTGAGGAAACGCGCCAAGGCCTGGTGCAGGTTGTATTCGGTGGCCGCATCGAGGGCCGAGGTGGCCTCGTCGAGGATCACCACCTTCGGCTCGGCCAGGACCATGCGGGCAATCGCCAAACGTTGACGCTGACCGCCGGACAGCCGCACCCCCGAACGCCCGACCACACTGTCCAGCCCCTGAGGCAGCGCGGCGATGGTGGCATCGAGCTGGGCAATGCGCAGCGCCTGCCAGCAGGCGTCGTCACTGCACTCGCGGCCCATGGTCAGGTTGGCGCGCACACTGTCGTTGAACAACGAGGGATGCTGCAGCACCACCGCGACATGCTCACGCAGGGTCTCCAGCCCGATCTCCTGGAGGCTGGCACCGCCAAAACGGATGGTTCCGGCCTGGGCGCTGTACAACCCCAGCAGCAGCTGTACCAGCGTGCTCTTGCCACCGCCGCTGGCTCCAACGATGGCCACCTTCTCGCCCGGTGCGATGGACAGGTCCAGGTGCTCGAGCACCGGCTCATCGGCATAGGCGAAGCGCAGGTCGCGCACCTCGATACCCACTGTCGCGTGCCCAGCGAACGGATCACAGGCGGCCGGATACTGCGGCTCGTCCTCTCGCGACAGCAATTCGTTGAGCCGACTCAGCGCACCACCGGCCGCGTAGTAGGCGTACTGCAGGTTGAGCAATTGCTCCACCGGGCCGATCATGAACCACAGGTAGCTGAACACGGCCAGCATCTGCCCGATCGACAGGTCGGAGAACAGCACGGTGAGCATCGCCGCGGCACGGAAAATGTCGATGCCGAACTGGAACAGCAGGCCGCTGGCCCGACCACTGGCGTCGCTCTTCCACTGCGAGGCCACTGCATAGTCGCGCACTTCCCGGGCACGTACTCCCAGGCGCCCGAGAAAATAGCCCTGGCGGTTACCGGCGCGGATTTCCTGGATGGCGTCGAGGGTTTCGCTCAGCGCCTGGGTGAAACGCCCGGTGCTGTCGTTCTCGAGCTTCTTCAGGTGCTTGACCCGCTTGCCCAGCTGCACGGTGAAATAGATCACCAGCGGGTTGAACAGCAGGATCAGCAGCGCCAGCTTCCAGTGCATCCAGATCAGGATCGCCGCAGTGCCGGTAAGCGTCAGCATGGCCACCAGGAAGCGGCTGAGGGTTTCGCCGACGAACTTGTCCAGGGTATCCAGGTCGGTGACCAGATGCGTGGTCACCGTGCCACTGCCCAGGCTTTCATACTCCTTGAGCGAGATTCGCTTGAGCCGCTCGATCAGGCGGATTCGCAGGCGGTACACGATATCCTTGGCCAATCCGGCGAACTGCCTGGCCTGGATCACGCCGAAGGCCAGCGAGGCCAGGCGCAGGCTGAGGGTCGCAACCAGCATCAAGCCGATGTAACCGGCCGCCACCTGCCAATCGGTCGGCAGGAACTGGTTCATCCATTTCAAGGCGGCATCGCCATGACCCAGCAGCACTTCATCGACCAGCAAGGGCAGCAGCAAGGGAATCGGCACGCTGCAGAGGGCAGCGAGCACGGCAACCAGGTTGGCGGTCCACAAGGCCTTCTTGTGGTGCAGGGCCAGGCGGCGGATTTCCGCCCAGCTCAGACGATCGTGCGCAACGGCAGGCTTCCCCGGCACAGGGTCGCTAGACCCTGGCAGATCAAGCACAGGCGGCCTGCTGCAGCCAGCGGCCCAGCAACGGCTGCAGGCGATCGAGCGACTGATAGCCGTTGGTCAGCAAGGCCAGTTGACCATTGCGCTCAGCCAGCAGGGTCGGGAAGCCGGCGATACCCAGGTCCTGAACCCAGGCAAAGTCGGCTGTCGTGGTCGTGCGGGTCTCGACACTTGCGAACGCTGCAGAAAACCGCTCGCGGTCGAAGCCTGCCTGCTCGGCCAGGTCCACCAGTTGCGGGGCGCGGGTGACATCCAGGCCCTGTTCGTAGAACGCGCCCTGGATCAGCTTGAGCAGCGCCCAACCGCGCCCGGCATCGAGTTCACGCGCCGTGACCAGGGCGCGGCAGGCCGGCTCGGTGTCATAGACGAAGCCGTCAGGCATGGCGCCTTCGAAGCGAAACGTCTGACCAGTGGCCTCGGCGACCGCCTGCCAATGCTCGAGGATGTACTTGCGCGTCGAGGTATCCAGCGCGCTGCTACCGCTGCGCAGGCCACCCACCACCAGGCGCGTCGGCACACCGGCTTCCCGCGCCTGGGCGATCAACGCCTCGGCCACGGGAGCGAAGCCCCAGCACCAGGAACACATCGGGTCCATCACATAGAGCAGGCGTGCAGTCATGCATCAGGCCTCGGCTTTGTAGTTGTAACCGATCGGGTGCGGCAAGTTGCGCGCCTTGGCCAGCTCGATCTGCTTCTGCCGGTCGATGGCGCTGCGCCGGGTCTTTTCGCTAAGAGTGTCCCAGCAGTGCGGGCAGCTCACCCCGGGCGAATAGTGCTCGGACGCACGGTCATCCGCGTTGATCGGATGGCGGCAGGCATGGCACTGGTCGTAATCGCCCTCGGACAGGTCGTGACGCACGGTGACCCGGTTGTCGAAGACGAAGCAGTCGCCGTCCCAGAGGCTTTCTTCCTGAGCCACTTCCTCGAAGTATTTCAGGACCCCGCCCTTAAGATGATAGACCTCCTCGAAGCCTTCACCGAGCATGTAGCTGGACGCTTTTTCACAGCGAATGCCGCCGGTGCAGAACATCGCGACCTTCTTGTGCTTGCTCGGGTCGAAGTTGGCCTTGATGTAGTCGGGGAACTCGCGGAAGGTCTCGGTCTTCGGATCGATGGCGCCCTTGAAGGTGCCGATCGCCACTTCATAGTCATTGCGGGTGTCGATCAGCAGCACTTCGGGGTCGCTGATCAGCGCGTTCCAGTCCTTGGGCTCGACGTAGGTGCCGACCTGCTTGTTGGGATCGACGCCCGGCACACCGAGGGTGACGATCTCTTTCTTGAGCTTGACCTTGGTGCGGTAGAACGGCTGCTCGTCGCAGTACGATTCTTTATGGTCGACATCCGCCAGGCGCGGGTCGTTGCGCAGCCAGGCCAGCAGGCCGTCGATACCTTCGCGGGTACCGGAGACCGTGCCGTTGATGCCCTCGAGGGCCAGCAGCAACGTGCCTTTGACGTCGTTTTCCAGCAGGGTCTTGAGCAATGGCTCGCGCAGGTCGAGGTAGTCTTCGAGGGTGACGAACTTGTAGAGCGCCGCCACGACGATCGGTTGGGACATGAAACAGAATCTCCTGGTGGTTGCCCTCGTAAGGGGCGGACCGGGTTTGACGAAAAGCGAGGGGGCCGCAAAAGCGGCCCCCGGATGACGCGGATTCTACCAGAACGACGGAAAGGTTTCAGTGCCCGCCGCCGGCACACACCGGCGAAGCAGGCGCCGCCCCTACCTGCGCCCATTCTTCAGGCGTGTAGGTATGAATGGCCAGGGCATGAATCTCGCCCATCAGCTCGCCCATGGTGGCGTAGACCTTCTGGTGACGCTTGACGCTGTTCAGGCCGGCGAACTGCTCGCTGACCAGCACCGCCTTGTAATGCGTCTCCTGCCCGCGACTGTGCATGTGGCTTTCGTTCAGCACCTGCAGGTGCTGATCGCCAAGCGGTGCCAGTTGCTGCTCGATGCGTTGCTGCATGCTCATCGATTCAGGCTCACTTCTTCGCCGGGGCCGCGGCCTTGCCAGCGTTCGGGTCCAGCTCTTTGGTCATGTCGTCCAGCAGCTTGTTCACCACCGGCACTGCAGGCTCCAGGCTCTGCTGGGTCAGCTGGGCCGACTGCTGGGTGACCTTGGGCATTTCGCGCAGGACTTTCTTGCCCAGCGGCGACTCGTAGAACTTGACCAGATCGTTGAGCTCCTGCTCGGTGAAGGTCGCGGTGTACAGGTTGACCATCTGCGGCTTGAGCTTCTTCCAGCCGATGGCATTGTCCAGGGCCGCGTTGGCCTTGGCCTGATAGCTGTCGAGCACGGATTTCTTCGCGGCCGGGGCCTTGGTCTGCTCGAAGCGCTGGGCGAACATCTGCTGGACCTGCATGTACACCGGGGTGCCCAGCTTGTCGGCATTGGCCAGGGTCAGGAATTTCTCGGCGGCGGCGTTGTGGCTCGGGGTGGCAGCGAGGACCTGGCCGCTGGCACAGGCCAGGGCGACAGCGGCAAAAAGGACACGGAGGCGGGTCATTGCAATTCCTTCATGAGAGGGTGAGGCGGATACCTCAGAGTAGAGCATTCTGCGCCGCAGAGGGCACTGTGCTCAAGTGACAAGACGAGCGATTGACCGCCCGGGTGGATCAGGGCCTAAACTGCGATTTCTGACTGAACAAAGGAGTGAGCGCAGCATGAGCCGTATCGAGACAGACAGCCTGGGCCCGGTCGAAGTTCCAGAGGACGCTTACTGGGGCGCACAGACCCAGCGTTCGCTGATCAACTTCGCCATCGGCAAGGAGCGCATGCCCCTGGCTGTCCTGCACGCCCTGGCGCTGGTCAAGAAAGCTGCGGCGCGGGTCAACGACCGCAACGGCGACCTGCCAGCCGACATTGCCCGACTGATCGAACAGGCCGCCGACGAAGTGCTCGACGGCAAACACGACGATCAGTTCCCGCTGGTGGTCTGGCAGACCGGTAGCGGCACCCAGAGCAACATGAACGTCAACGAGGTGATCGCCGGCCGCGCCAACGAACTGGCCGGCAAGGGCCGTGGCGGCAAACTGCCTGTACACCCGAACGATCACGTCAACCGCTCGCAGAGCTCCAACGACTGCTTCCCCACGGCCATGAGCATCGCCGCCGCCCAGGCCGTGCATGGCAAGTTGCTGCCGGCCATCGCCGAGCTCTCGTCGGGCTTGGCAGAACTGTCGGCGCGCCACTCGAACCTGGTCAAGACTGGCCGCACGCACATGATGGACGCTACGCCCATCACCTTCGGCCAGGAAGTCTCGGCCTTCGTTGCACAGCTCGACTACGCCCAGGGGGCAATCCGCGCCACCCTTCCGGCAGTCTGCGAGCTGGCCCAGGGCGGCACTGCCGTGGGCACCGGCCTCAACGCCCCGCACGGTTTTGCCGAAGCCATCGCCGCGGAGCTGGCAGCGCTGTCCGGCCTGCCGTTCGTCACCGCACCGAACAAATTCGCCGCCCTCGCCGGCCATGAGCCGCTGACCAGCCTGGCGGGCGCGCTCAAGACCCTGGCCGTGGCTCTGATGAAGATCGCCAACGACCTGCGTCTGCTGGGTTCCGGCCCGCGTGCAGGGCTTGCCGAAGTGCGCCTGCCGGCCAACGAGCCAGGCAGCTCGATCATGCCGGGCAAGGTCAACCCTACTCAATGCGAAGCGCTGTCGATGCTGGCCTGCCAGGTACTGGGCAACGATGCGGCGATCGGCTTCGCGGCCAGCCAGGGGCACCTGCAGTTGAACGTGTTCAAGCCGGTGATCATCCACAACCTGCTGCAGTCGATCGAACTGCTGGCCGATGGCTGTCGCAACTTCCAGGAGCACTGCGTGGCCGGCATCGAGCCGGACGCCGAGCAGATGGCCGCCCACCTGGAGCGCGGGCTGATGCTGGTGACGGCGCTGAACCCGCACATCGGCTACGACAAGGCGGCGGAAATCGCCAAGAAGGCCTACAGCGAGGGCAAGACCCTGCGCGAGGCAGCGCTGGAGCTCAAGTACCTGACCAACGAGCAGTTCGACCAGTGGGTACGCCCGGAAAACATGCTGGCACCTGGGGCCAAAGGCTGATCCTGGGCCGATAGTCCTTCGCGGGGAA
>NZ_JBNFMU010000218.1:0-9429 GCF_049942315.1 Pseudomonas wayambapalatensis | reverse complement strand
TTCGCGGGCAAGTCGGGGCGCCGAACCGCCGCTCCTACAGGTACCGCACCGGCGCTGAGGACCGTGCACGGCTTGGCAGGAGCGGCCGAGCGGGTTTGTGCTTCAGCCCACCACCCGGCGTGGCTGGCCGGCGAAGTACGCCTGGGCGTTTTCGGCCAGTTGTCCGACGATGCGCTGGCGCGACTCCACCGCACCCCAGGCGCTGTGCGGGGTGATGATCAGGCGCGGGATGTCTGCATGCAGCAATGGATTGCCATTGACTGGCGGCTCGACGCTCAGCACATCGGTGGCTGCGCCGCCCAGGTGGCCGCTGCGCAGGGCCTCGGCCAGCGCCTGCTCATCGATCAGGCCTCCGCGAGCGGTGTTCACCACCAGCGCACTCGGCTTGAGCAAGGCCAGTTCACGGGCGCCGATCATGTGGCGGGTCTGCTCGTTCAACGGGCAGTGCAGGGTCAGGGCATCGACCTGTGGCAAGAGGTCGTCCAGCGCCAGGCGCTCGGCGCGCGCCGGTCGCCCAGGGATCTGCCCGCTCAGCACACGCATGCCGAATGCCTCGGCCAGGCGCGCCACCGCGCCGCCCAGCTCGCCGTGCCCCAGCAGGCCCAGGGTCTTGCCTTCCAGCTCGACGATGGGGAAGTCCAATAAGCAGAACTGGCTGGCCTTGGCCCATGCACCGTCCTTGACTGCCTGCTGGTAGTCGCACAGCCGGGTGGCCAGGGCCAGCAGCAGCGCCAGGGTGTGCTGCGCCACCGAAGGTGTGCCGTAGCCCTGGCAGTTGCACACGGTGATGCCCTGGGCACGGGCTGCGGCAAGGTCGACGTTGTTGGTGCCGGTGGCGGCTACCAGGATCAGTTTCACTTGTGGATTGGCCGCGAGCGCCGCAGCATCGAGCATCACCTTGTTGCTGATCACCACGCTGGCGCCTTGCAGACGTTCGCTGACCTGTTCCGGAGCGCTGGCGGCATGCAGTTGCAGGCTGTCGAACTGCTGTTCGAGCGCAGAAAGGTCGAGATCTCCCAGGTCAAGGGAGTGATGATCGAGAAAAACTGCATGACGCGACATTGGCGGCTCCGTCGGCAAAGGCCAGAGGTGGGGAGCGCATCGGCTCCGGATTCTGCGGCGCTGTAACGCCCTGTTCGCACATTGCCACTCATACTTTGCGACGCCAAATCATTCCTTCGGCTGATTTGACTGCCGCGTCACCGATCTACAGTAAATCCTTGAATATCCGGCACGCTTTTCAGAAAAGGGATACCCATGCTGCAGACCCGCCTCCTCAAGCCCGCCGACGGCGCCTACACCTACCCGCTGCTGATCAAACGCCTGCTGATGTCTGGCAGCCGCTACGAAAAGACCCGCGAAATCGTCTACCGCGACAAGGTGCGGCTCTCCTATCCCGAACTCGGCGAGCGCATCGCCAGGCTGGCCAACGTGCTCACCGAAGCCGGGGTCAAGGCCGGCGACACGGTGGCGGTGATGGATTGGGACAGCCACCGCTATCTGGAGTGCATGTTCGCCATCCCGATGATCGGTGCGGTGGTGCACACCATCAACGTGCGCCTGTCGCCCGAGCAGATCCTCTACACCATGAACCACGCCGAAGACCGCTTCGTGCTGGTCAACAGCGATTTCGTCGGCCTCTACCAGGCCATCGCCGGGCAACTGACCACGGTCGACAAGACCGTGCTGATCACCGATGGCCCGGACCAGACCGCCGAGCTGCCGAACCTGGTCGGTGAGTACGAGCAACTGCTCGCCGCCGCCAGCCCGCACTACGATTTCCCCGATTTCGACGAGAATTCGGTGGCCACCACCTTCTACACCACCGGTACCACCGGCAACCCCAAGGGCGTGTACTTCACCCACCGCCAACTGGTGCTGCACACCCTGGCCGAAACGTCGGTGCTCGGCAGCCTCGACAGCGTGCGCCTGCTCAGCACCAACGACGTCTACATGCCGATCACGCCGATGTTCCACGTGCATGCCTGGGGCATCCCCTACGCAGCGACCATGATGGGCATCAAGCAGGTGTATCCGGGGCGCTACGAGCCGGACATGCTGATCAAGCTGTGGCGCGAAGAGAAGGTCACCTTCTCCCATTGCGTGCCGACCATCCTGCAGATGCTGCTCAACTGCCCGTCCGCCAAGGGCCAGGACTTCGGCGGCTGGAAGGTGATCATCGGCGGCAGCGCACTCAACCGGGCGCTGTATGAGGCTGCCCTGGCGCGGGGCATCCAGCTCACTGCGGCCTATGGCATGTCGGAAACCTGCCCGCTGATCTCTTGCGCGCACCTGAACGAAGAACTGCTGGCCGGTGGTGAAGACGAGCGTGTCAGCTACCGCATCAAGGCCGGTGTGCCGGTGCCCCTGGTGGAGGCGGCCATCGTCGACGAGCACGGCAACTTCCTGCCCGCCGACGGCGAGGCCCAGGGCGAGTTGGTGCTGCGCGCACCCTGGCTGACCATGGGCTACTTCAACGAACCGGAAAAGAGCAACGAGCTGTGGGCCGGAGGCTGGCTGCATACCGGCGATGTCGCCACCCTCGACGGCATGGGCTACATCGACATCCGCGACCGCATCAAGGATGTGATCAAGACCGGTGGCGAGTGGATCTCGTCCCTTGATCTTGAAGACCTGATCAGCCGTCACGGGGCGGTGCGCGAGGTGGCGGTGGTCGGCGTGCCCGATCCGCAGTGGGGCGAGCGGCCGTTCGCGCTGCTGGTGGTGCACGAAGGCCAGCAGCTGGACGCCAAGTTGCTCAAGGAGCATCTCAAGCCGTTCGTCGAGTTGGGGCACATCAACAAGTGGGCGATTCCGAGCCAGATCGCCGTTGTTACTGAAATTCCCAAGACCAGCGTGGGCAAGCTCGACAAGAAGCGTATCCGCGTGGACGTCACCCAGTGGCAGGCCAGTAACAGTACCTTCCTCTCTACCCTGTAACACCTGCCCGGGTCACGTCTGTTCTGGCGTGACCCGCGTGTTAGAGGTATCGCGCCTTGTCAAACGGCGAAATTGAGCCATGCTTCTGCACTGCCAGCGATCGAAGTGGCCATTTGCGATGCCTCTGCTTGCGAGACGCAAATCACACTTTAGAGGGATCAAGCGCGAGTGGCCGCTGGCTATAGTCGGGTCAGGGGATTTTCAGGAATGGGGGAGGGCGCACGCGCATGCCGTGCTGCCTCTGGCAGGAGCCTGCTCGCAGCGCTCGGGGCCGTTTCTGAAAGGACTCACTGCCATAACAAAAAAGTACATGGAGTAGCGTCGATGACATCTGCAAACCCGTTCTGGCGCCGGGCCAAGCTGCCCTTGGCCGTCAGCCTCGCTTCCACGCTCGCAAGTCCCGCATTCGGTGTGAGTTTCAACATCGGGGAAATCGAAGGTCAGTTCGACTCATCGCTCTCCATCGGGGCCAGCTGGTCGACTGCCAATCCGAACAAGAACCTGATCGGCGTCAACAACGGCGGCAAGGGCCTGTCCCAGACCTCCGACGATGGCCACCTCAACTTCAAGAAAGGCGAGACCTTCTCCAAGATCTTCAAGGGCATCCACGATCTCGAGCTCAAGTACGGCGACACCGGCGTCTTCGTCCGTGGCAAGTACTGGTACGACTTCGAGCTCAAGGACGAGGGCCGCGAGTTCAAGGATATCAGCGACTCCGGGCGCAAGTCGGGGGCCAAGTCCTCGGGTGCACAACTGCTCGACGCGTTCATCTACCACAACTACGCCATCGCCGACATGCCCGGCTCGGTGCGCTTCGGCAAGCAGGTGGTGAGCTGGGGTGAAAGTACCTTCATCGGTGGCGGTATCAACTCGATCAACCCGATCGACGTCGCAGCCTTCCGCCGTCCTGGCGCCGAGATCAAGGAAGGCCTGATCCCGGTCAACATGTTCTACATCTCCCAGAGCCTGACCGACAACCTGTCGGCCGAAGCCTTCTACCAGCTCGAATGGGACCAGACCGTCACCGACAACTGCGGGACCTTCTTCTCCCAGCCGGACATCATCTCCGACGGTTGCACCGACAACCTGCGCGTGCTCAACAGCAGCCGCGCGGTGCCGGGCGCAGCGCAGCAGTTCCTCGCCACCCGTGGCGTGAACATCAACGAAGAAGGCGTGATGGTGCGCCGTGGCCCGGACCGCGACGCGCGTGACAGCGGCCAGTTCGGCGTAGCCCTGCGCTACATGTTCGAGCCGCTGGACACCGAGTTCGGTGCCTACTTCATGAACTACCACAGCCGTGCGCCGATCTTCAGCGCCACCGGCGCCTCGCCTGCGGTCTTCGCCGGCATTCCGTCGCTGCCGGCCAACCTGCGTCCGCTGGCGCCGCTGATCGTCGCGGGCAACTCGCAGTACTTCGTCGAGTACCCTGAAGACATCCGCCTGTACGGCCTGAGCTTCTCCACCACCCTGCCCACCGGCACGGCGTGGAGCGGTGAAATCAGCTACCGTCCCAACGCGCCTGTGCAGCTGAACACCACCGACATCCTGTTCGCCGGTGTCCGTCCGCTGGGCGGCGCCCTGGCCAACGCCTCGCTGCTCAGTGGTACTCCGGGCCAGGACCTGCACGGCTATCGCCGCAAGGAAATCACCCAGTTCCAGACCACCCTGACGCACTTCTTCGACCAGGTGATGGGCGCCAGCCGCATGACCGTGGTGGGCGAGCTGGGCGTCACCCACGTGGGCGGCCTGGAGAGCGCGCACGACACCCGTTATGGCCGCGACCCGGTGTTCGGCCCAGGCCCGCTGCCGGCCACCGGCGGCGCCAACACCTGCCAGGCACTCAACGCCAGCACCATCGCCGGTGCCGGGGCTGGGGCGTCGACCACCAACCTCAACCGCAAGTGCGAGAACGACGGCTACACCACCAGCACTTCCTGGGGCTACCGCGCCCGGGTGATCTGGGACTACAACGACGTCTTCGCCGGGGTCAACCTCAAGCCCAACGTAGCCTGGTCCCACGACGTGTCCGGCTACTCGCCGGGCCCTGGCGGCAACTTCGAGGAAGGCCGCAAGGCGATCAGTCTGGGCCTGGACGCCGAGTACCAGAACACCTACACGGCGAGTCTGTCGTACACCAACTTCTTCGATGGCAAGTACAGCACCGTGGATGACCGCGACTTCGTCGCCCTCAGCTTCGGCGTGAACTTCTAAGAACTCTGATCCAGGACGACAACGATGAAGATGACCACAAGTCTGCTGAAAGCCGGTGTGCTGGGCATGTCCCTGCTGGCGACCAGCGTCATGGCTGCGGTTTCCGCCGATGAGGCGGCCAAGCTCGGTACC
The DNA here is from genome assembly GCF_049942315.1 of Pseudomonas wayambapalatensis. Taxonomy (NCBI): domain Bacteria; kingdom Pseudomonadati; phylum Pseudomonadota; class Gammaproteobacteria; order Pseudomonadales; family Pseudomonadaceae; genus Pseudomonas; species Pseudomonas wayambapalatensis. Next base: position 4,146 of record NZ_JBNFMU010000218.1, on the reverse strand, counting down.
ACGCTCACGCCGATGGGCGCCGAGAAGGCCGGCAACGCCGATGGCTCGATCGGCCCGTGGGAGCCGCTGTCCAAGACTGCCGGCAGTGTCGATGCCAGGGGCTTCCTGTCCGACCCGTACGGCAGCGAAAAGCCACTGTTCACCATCACCGCCGCGAACGCCGACCAGTACAAGGACAAACTGGCTCCCGGCCAACTGGCGATGCTCAAGCGCTATCCGGACACTTACAAGCTGCCGGTGTACAAGACCCACCGCGGCGCCACAGTGCCGGATGCCGTGTACGCCGACATCAAGTCCAACGCCACCCAGACCACCCTGGTCGAAGGCGGCAACGGCCTGAACAACTTCCGTGGCGCGATCCCGTTCCCGATTCCCAAGAGCGGTGTCGAGGTGATCTGGAACCACATCACCCGTTATCGCGGCGGTAGCGTGTCGCGCCAGGTGACCCAGGCTACGCCGCAGCAGAACGGCTCCTACAGCCTGGTGTACTTCAGCGACCAGTTCGTGTTCCGCGACAAGATGAAGGACTACGATCCGAACAACCCGGGCAACGTGCTGTTCTACTTCAAGCAGGAAGTGACTGCGCCAGCGCGCCTGGCTGGTACCGTGCTGCTGGTGCACGAGACCCTCGACCAGGTCAAGGAACCGCGCAAGGCGTGGATCTACAATGCCGGCCAGCGTCGTGTGCGCCAGGCGCCGCAGGTCTCCTACGACGGCCCGGGTACCGCCGCCGACGGCCTGCGTACCTCCGACAACCTGGACATGTACAACGGCGCACCCGACCGCTACGACTGGAAGCTCGAAGGCAAGAAGGAGATGTACATCGCCTCCAACGCCTACAAGCTCGACGATCCGAAGCTCAAGTACGCCGACATCATCAAGGCCGGCCACATCAACCAGGACCTCGCCCGCTACGAGCTGCGCCGTGTGTGGCATGTGGTCGCGACCCTGAAGCCAGGCCAGCGCCATATCTATGCCAAGCGTGACTTCTACATCGACGAAGATACCTGGCAGGCCGCGGTGATCGACCAGTACGACGGGCGCAACCAGCTGTGGCGCGTGTCCGAGGCGCATGCCCAGCCGTACTACAACAACCAGGTCCCGTGGTACACCCTCGAAGCCATCTACGACCTGCAGTCGGGCCGTTACCTGGCACTGGGCATGAAGAACGAGGAGAAACAATCCTACGACTTCGGCTTCAAGGCCAGCAAGGCTGACTTCCAGCCTGCGGCCCTGCGTCAGAGTGGCGTGCGTTAAGCGTTCACAAACCAACTCCGTGTAATCTCCCAGAACGCCCCGGCTTGCCGGGGCGTTTCTGTTTCTGTCGGTTCACCAGGCTGACCCCGGTCAACCCCGCTAAGCTTGAATCTTCCAGAATCAGCCTTATCTATTGGTCATCTCAGGCAGGTTCTTCATTACAGGTGCTGTCCATCGCTCCGCCTGCCCTTTAAAGGAAGGTATCCCCATGCGAATAGACCGACTGACAAGCAAGCTGCAACTGGCATTATCCGATTCCCAATCCCTGGCCGTTGGCATGGACCATCCGGCCATTGAACCTGTGCATCTGCTGCAGGCCCTGATCGAGCAGCAGGGTGGCTCGATCAAGCCGCTGCTTATGCAGGTAGGCTTCGACATCACCAGCCTGCGCAAGGCGCTGACCAAAGAGCTCGACCAGCTGCCGAAAATCCAGAACCCCACGGGCGATGTGAACATGTCCCAGGACTTGGCGCGCCTGCTCAACCAGGCTGACCGCCTGGCCCAGCAGAAGGGCGACCAGTTCATTTCCAGCGAACTGGTGCTGCTCGCCGCCATGGATGAGAACAGCAAGGTCGGCAAGCTGCTGCTAGGCCAGGGCGTGAGCAAGAAGGCCCTGGAAAACGCCATCAACAACCTGCGCGGTGGCGAGGCGGTCAATGATGCCAACGCCGAGGAGTCGCGCCAGGCGCTGGACAAGTACACCGTCGACCTGACCAAGCGTGCCGAAGAAGGCAAGCTCGACCCGGTGATCGGCCGTGACGACGAAATTCGCCGTACCGTGCAGGTGCTGCAGCGCCGCACCAAGAACAACCCCGTGCTGATTGGCGAGCCCGGCGTCGGCAAGACTGCCATCGCCGAAGGCCTGGCCCAGCGCATCATCAATGGCGAAGTGCCCGATGGTCTCAAGGGCAAGCGCCTGCTCGCCCTGGACATGGGCGCGCTGATTGCTGGCGCCAAGTATCGCGGTGAGTTCGAAGAGCGCCTCAAAGGCCTGCTCAACGAGCTGTCCAAGCAGGAAGGCCAGATCATCCTGTTCATCGACGAGCTGCACACCATGGTCGGCGCCGGCAAGGGCGAGGGCGCGATGGACGCCGGCAACATGCTCAAGCCGGCCCTGGCCCGCGGTGAGTTGCATTGCGTTGGCGCCACCACGCTCAACGAGTACCGCCAGTTCATCGAGAAGGACGCAGCGCTGGAGCGACGCTTCCAGAAAGTGCTGGTCGAGGAGCCGAGCGAGGAAGACACCATTGCCATCCTGCGTGGCCTTAAGGAGCGCTACGAAGTGCACCACAAGGTGGCCATCACCGACGGTGCGATCATCGCTGCGGCCAAGCTCAGCCACCGCTACATCACCGACCGCCAGCTGCCGGACAAGGCCATCGACCTGATCGACGAGGCCGCCAGCCGCATCCGCATGGAAATCGACTCCAAGCCAGAGGTGCTCGACCGTCTTGACCGTCGCCTGATCCAACTGAAGGTGGAGTCCCAGGCCCTGAAGAAGGAAGAGGACGAAGCGGCGAAGAAGCGCCTGGAAAAACTCACCGAGGAAATCGAGCGCCTTGAGCGCGAGTATTCCGATCTCGAAGAAATCTGGGCGTCGGAAAAGGCCGAGGTACAGGGTTCGGCGCAGATCCAGCAAAAGATCGAACAGGCTCGCCAGGAACTCGAGGCCGCCCGCCGCAAAGGCGACCTGAGCCGCATGGCCGAGTTGCAGTACGGGGTGATCCCCGACCTGGAGCGCAGCCTGCAGATGGTCGATCAGCACGGCAAGACCGAGAACCAGCTGCTGCGCAACAAGGTCACCGAGGAAGAGATCGCCGAGGTCGTCTCCAAGTGGACCGGCATCCCGGTGTCGAAGATGCTCGAAGGCGAGCGCGAGAAGCTGCTGAAGATGGAAGGCCTGCTGCACGAGCGGGTGATTGGCCAGGACGAGGCGGTCACTGCCGTGGCCAACGCCGTGCGCCGGTCGCGTGCCGGGCTGTCCGACCCGAACCGCCCGAGCGGCTCGTTCCTGTTCCTCGGCCCAACCGGCGTCGGCAAGACCGAGCTGTGCAAGGCGCTCGCCGAATTCCTCTTCGACACCGAGGAGGCCATGGTGCGCATCGACATGTCCGAGTTCATGGAGAAGCACTCTGTCGCTCGCCTGATCGGTGCACCACCAGGCTATGTGGGTTATGAGGAGGGCGGCTACCTGACCGAGGCGGTGCGTCGCAAACCTTACTCGGTGGTGTTGCTCGACGAGGTGGAGAAGGCGCACCCGGATGTGTTCAACGTGCTCCTGCAGGTGCTGGAGGATGGCCGCCTGACCGACAGTCACGGGCGTACCGTTGATTTCCGCAACACGGTCATCGTCATGACCTCCAACCTGGGCTCGGCGCAGATTCAGGAACTGGTCGGCGACCGTGAGGCGCAACGTGCGGCGGTGATGGATGCGGTGGGTGCGCACTTCCGTCCGGAGTTCATCAACCGGATCGACGAAGTGGTGGTGTTCGAGCCGCTGGGCCGCGAGCAGATCGCCGGTATCACCGAGATCCAACTGGGCCGCCTGCGCGGTCGTCTGGCCGAGCGCGAGCTGTCGCTGAGCCTGAGCCCGGAAGCCCTCGACAAGCTGATTGCCGTTGGCTACGACCCGGTGTATGGCGCACGGCCGCTCAAGCGTGCGATCCAGCGCTGGATCGAGAACCCGCTGGCGCAACTGATCCTCGGTGGCCAGTTCGTGCCAGGTGCGGCGATCACGGCGAAGGTGGAAGGCGACGAGATCGTCTTTGCCTGACGGTGTTGGGGGTGGGGGGTTGGGCCAGAGTGAAGACTCCGCCAACCCCCCCCCCAAATCAACAAAACAAAAACACCCCCCCCCCCCACCCCCCCAGGCGCTGAGGAGGAGGGGGG
>NZ_JBNFMU010000217.1:0-8635 GCF_049942315.1 Pseudomonas wayambapalatensis | reverse complement strand
ATCGCGGGACCAGCCCGCTCCCACAGGTTCTTCACTGATCCTGTAGGAGCGGGCTGGTCCCGCGATAGGGCCGGCGAGGCCTACGGCATCAGAAGCTGTAGTCCACCGTCGCGAAGTACGAGCGCGGCGCGCCCAGCAGCCATTGTTCGCCACTGTGCGCGGCAACCACGTAGTCGCGGTTGAACAGGTTGTTCAACTGCAGGCCAAGGCGTACGTCGGGCAGTACCTGCCAGCCGAGATTGGCATCGACCACGGTGTAGCCAGGGACGCTGTAGGCGTTGGCGGTGTCGGCATAGCGCTGGTCGACGTAGCGCAGGCCAATGCCGGCGTCGACGGTCTGGCCGAAGCCTTTGTTGAGCCAGAGGTTGGCGATACGGCGCGGGACGTTGGCGGGGCGGTTGCCGGCGCGGTCCTGGGCGATGCTGCCGACGATCTCGTCGAAATCATCGTACTTGGCGCGGACCACCGAGGCGTTTGCCGATACCTGCCATTGGTGGCCCAGATCCAGCTCCAGCGCGGCTTCCAGGCCGTCGGAGGTCTGCTGGCCTGCCTGTTGTTTCTCATGGCTGATCGGGTCGTCGACCAACAGCTTCTTCTTGATGATGTGATAGGCGGCCAGGGTCCATTCACCGCGCCCATCCCAGAAGCGCTGCTTGAGCCCCAGCTCGGTCTGCTTCGATTCGGTCAGGTCGTAGTTGATCTGGCTCGGGCTGAGGCTGATCAGGTTGTTCACGCCGTCTTCGCTGGTGGAGTACTGGCCGTACAGCGAGAGGTTGTCGGTTACCGCGAACACCAGGCCGGCGCGCCAGTTGCCGCCTTGCAGGCTGCGGTCGACGCGAGTGTCGTTGGTCAGGTTGTCACGGTCGATGTGGTTCTGGTCGCGGCGGATACCGGTCACCAGCGACAGGCGATCGGTCAGTTGGGTACGGTTCTCGGCGAACAGGGCGAAGGTGTGGGTCGTCGAGAGGGTCTGCGCACGTGTGACGTTCCGGCTCTGGAACCAGCCCGGTGCCGGATTCCAGGGATCGACGTAGTCGCCGCCGACATCGGTGTACGGCGAGTTGTTGTCGACATTGAAGCGGATCTTGTTGTACTCCGCGCCGACCACGGTCTTGCTGTTCAGCCCGAACAACGAGTGATCGAAGGTGAAGCTCTGGCGGTCGCCGATCTGCTCCTGATTGTGCTTGATCTCCAGGTAGCTCGCGCGCTCCAGCTGCTCGCGGCTCGGATCCCAGGTGTAGTCCTCGGCATTGCGCCAGTGCCGGCGGCTCTTGATGTAGTACAGCTGGTTGCTGGCAGTGACGCTGTCGCTGAGGGTCCAGTCGGTGTTGAAGCGGGTCCATTCGTCATGGTAGCGCTGCACGTCGTTCTGGATGTTGTAATTCTTCTTGCGCAGGCTGTCGCGCAGGTGGCCGTCGATCAGCGGCGTGCCGAAGTAGTTCGACGGCTGTGCGTCGCCACGCTCATGGGCGAGGGTGAAGCTCAGGTCGTCGGTGGCATCGAAGCGCAACGCAGCACTCAAGGCCAGGCTGCGAGAGTCGGTGCGGTCGACCCAGCCATTGCCTTCCTGCTTGTTCAGGGTCAGGCGGTAGCTCAGGCGTTCGCTCAGGCTGCCGCCGCTGTCCAGGCCCAGTTGCTGGCGATCCCATGAGCCATAGCCCAGGCGCAGGTGATTGCGGATCTCGCCGTCGAAGGGTTTTTTCGGGATCACGTTGATCACCGCGCCTGTGGCCCCTTCGCCATAAAGTACCGAGGCGGGGCCTCGGATCACGTCGATGCGCTCGACCATCCACGGGTCCACCGGAAAGGTCTGGGTGCCAGCGCCGGTGTACAGGCGCGAACCGTCGAACAAGGTCATCACCGAAGAGTGTCCGCTGAAACCACGGGCGGAGAGCGCAGTGTTGCCGTTGCCCGGGGTGCCGACGGAGGTGATGCCGGGCGAGCGGGTCACTGCATCCTGCACCGTGAGGTTGGCGCGCTGCTGGATCTGCTCGGCGGTGATGCTGGTGGTGCTGGCCGGGGTTTCCAGGGCGCTGAGGTTCAGGCGCGAACCGGCTTGGGTAGGGGTTGCCAGGTCGACGATCTGTTCGTCGCGGGTCTCGGTGATCGCCGTCGAGGGCAGGTCGAGGACCTTGCCTTGCGGCTGCTCGGCCAGCGCCGGCAGGGACACCGCCATGCAGGCGGCCAGGGTGTGAAGCTTGAAGTGTCGGGACATGTCGTTCCAGGGGTTCAGGAATGAATGGATCCCGGTGGAAACAACGCAAAGACGAGCAGACACGCACGCAGGCGCGCACGCGAACACCGGCCTGCGCCCGCCCACCGCGGGTTTGCCAACAGAAGCGTCAGGCCGGTCTCCGGGCTTGCGAGGGTCGTGAAGCCTTCACCTTCCCATGCATGAGCACAGTGGTGTGTCGAAGGATTCGCTCGCTTACCGTTGCGGGGGCAGCGCCGGACTTGTCTGCAAAGACGCACCGGCTTCCCGTTTCACCCTGCGCACGGCGGCGCAGGACACCTGAAACTGGCGCGCATCTGATCATCGAACGCGGAGGGAGTCAATCGTTTGGATGGGCGAAAAAACGTGATGGGTTGCAGGGTTGCGCGTTTTTATTGGATTTTTTTCGAACTTTTCCTACTGACGTTGTCTCGAACCGCTCGTTCGCCCTTTTTTATTCAACGTCATGGAGACTTTTGCGAATGTTCACTGGAAAACTGCTGCGTCACACTTGCGCCCTGGCCCTCCTCGGCGCGCCGCTGGCAGCGATGGCAGCTCCCAGCACCGAGCCCCTGTTCACCTTCGGCCTGCTCGGTTCCTACGACAAGTTCAAGTTCGAAGGCGGCGGCGACTCCGACAAGGAGCACCTGGGCCAAGGCGGTGTGTTCGCCAACTTCGGCAACAAGATGACGGCCGAGTCCGGCTTCATCTACCAGATCGGTGCCGAAGCCAAGTACGGCAAGAAGAACGACAACAAGCTCAAGGAGGCACAAGCCGACCTCGACCTTGGCTGGCGTGCCGCGCTGGATGCGCGCAACTTCGTCGATGTGATCGTCGGTGGTGGCTACAGCTGGACCCGTTTCGAGCCCGAGATCAACGACCTGGATACCAAGCTGACCTACAAGTCGCCGTTCGCCAAGGCGGCGCTGGGTTACAACCACCAGTTCGACGCCTCGACCCTGCGTGTCGAGGTCGGCGCCCGTCATACCATCGATGGCCGTGCACGCCTGAAGGTCGACGACTTTGGCAGCGACAGTGTCGACATGAAGGACCGCACCAACCCGTATGCCGAAGTCACACTGCTGATGAACCAGCAGGGCGGCATGCCGATCCAGGCCGGCGTGTACTACACCCGTACCGAGTACAAGATCGACGAGGACTCGCCGGTTGCCGACAACAACAAGCTCAAGCGTGACGAGTTTGGTGTGAAGGTCGGCCTGGCGTTCTGACGCCTTCGATGGTTGTACGCCGTTTGTAAGGGCAGCCTCGTGCAGCGATTGCGGCACGAGGCTGCCCCTGCAGGCTCAAGGGCGCCTAGCGGCCCCGGCGCCGCGACACCCGCGCCTCGATGTTCTTGCGTCCGATCAGCAGCGCCGGTTTCTCGGTCACTGGCTCATCGGCCAGCCACTTGTACATCACCAGGCAATCCACCAGCCCCAGTGCTGCATGACGAAATGCCTTGGGCAGGCGCCCGACGGTCTCGAAACCGAGCTTGTGCCACAGCCCCACGGCGACCTCGTTGCTCGCCACTACCGAATTGAACTGCAAGGCCAGAAAACCCTCCTGGCGCGCCAGCTTCTGCGAGTGCTCGCACATCAGCCGTGCCACGCCACGTCCGCGTGAACGGGGTGTGACCATGTATCCGCAATTGCCCACGTGCGCGCCCGGGCCTGCGGCATTGGCCTTGAGGTAGTAGGAACCGAGCAGCTCGCCATCCTCTTCGGCCACCAGGGTGTGCAACGGAAACTCCAGCCACAGCGTGCGCGCCTGCTCCTGCGACATCTGCGGGTCGTATGCGTAGGTCTCGCGCGCCTGGACGATGGCCTGGAAGGTCGGCCAGAAACGTTCGAAGTCTTCCGGGGTCATGGGGCGAATGTGGATCATGTCGGTTCCTGCTCGGGCTGGGCCGGCAAGTCTGGGTGGATGGGCGCCGTCATGCAAGTGCTGCGGCGCCCGAGCGCCTCAACTGCCGGCCTTGCCGACCGCATCCAGCGCCCGTGCCGAATACACCAGGGCAGCGCCCGCGTTCATGGCCACGGCCACGCCCAGGGCTTCTGCGATTTCCTCGCGGGTGGCACCGTGCTTGACCGCCTGCTGCGAGTGCACGGCGATGCAGCCGTCGCAGCGGGTGGTCACTGCCACGGCCAGGGAAATCAGCTCGCGGGTCTTGGCGTCGAGGTGGTTGGTCTTGGCGCCGGCAGCGCTGGCGGTGGCGTAGCCGGCCACGGTGTCGGGGGAAAGCTGCTTGAGATCGCCGATGCCGGCCATCAACTGCTTACGGTAGGCGTCCCAGTCCATCATGCTCATCGTCTTCACCTTGTCAGGTTGGCAACAGGAGCTTTCAGGCTAGTCGAAGATGGGGGGAAGGGCGGGCCTCTTCGCCGAGGGGCGAGGAGGCCGCAGGAAGTGTCAGATGTAGATGAACAGCAGCACCAGTGCTGCCACCACGGCCCATTTCTCGAGGTAGTAGCGGGTGCGGTTGCGTTTCTTCATGGCCTTGCCACGTTCGCGGATCTTGTAGATGCGCGTGAACAGACGGTTGATGCCGCCTGTCTTGTCGTTGGCATCGTTGGGTGCGGCAGCTGCGGCCATGACGTTGCGGCTGAACCAGCGGTTGAAGGCGCTTGCCCAGCGGTATTTCAACGGGCGCTCGACGTCGCAGAACAGGATGATACGGTTGTGCTCGGTGGTATTGGCCGCGTAGTGGATGTAGGTCTCGTCGAAGATCACCGCCTCGCCGTCGCGCCAGGAATACTTCTCGCCGTCCACATCGATGTAGCAGCCATCGTCGTTCGGCGTGTCCAGGCCCAGGTGGTAACGGTACGAGCCGGCATAGGGGTCACGGTGGCGAACCAGCTTGGCTCCCGGCGGCAGGGTGGCGAACATCGCCGCCTTGACCGTGCCGATGCCTTGCAGCAGTTCGGTGGTGCGTGGGCACAGGGTCATCGCCGAGGGATGGCTCTCGCCGTACCACTTCAGGTAGAAGCGCTTCCAGCCGGTCTTGAAGAAGGAATTGAAACCGACATCATCGTAGTTGTCGGATTTCTTGATCTCGCCAGCGTGCAGCAACTGCTGGGCTTCTTCGCGGATTTCCTGCCAATGGTCCTTGAGCGGCTGCAGTTCGGGGAACGATTCCACGGGCAGGTAGGGCTTGGCCGGGTGCTTGGAGAACAGGTACAGGAAACTGTTGACCGGGGCGAGGAAGCTCGAGTGGTCGCCCAACTGACGAGTCAGCTTGTGGCGAACGCGACCGCGCAGGTGAACATAGGCGATCGAGAGGACGAAGATCAGTACGAGTGCGATTTTCATGGACGGTTACTTGTCGAATAAAAATGGCCATGCGCCATGGCTGTAGCCCGCCAGCATAAACAATCGAGTCGCCAGTTTGTACATAATGTTGTTACATCGCTTTGGACCAAGGTGGAATGGTCGGCAGTCTGCGCAAACGATTCAACCCGGCGGCTTGGTGAATCGACACGTCACCCGGTTCTTTGGCTGATCAAGGAGTTTCCGATGGTTCAGGATGCACGCCCAAGCGGTGCGCCCTTCAAGCGCCTTTTCTTTGCCCTGGATTTGCCCGAGGCTCAGCGCCGGGCCGTTGCCCAGTGGCGCCGTGAGTTGGGGTTGCGGGCCGGCAAGCCGGTACCGGCCGAGAATTTTCATGTGACGTTGCTGTTCCTGGGCGATGTGGATGCCGCCCTGGTGCCGGCGCTGTGCGCTGCGGTAGACGGCATGACGCCCCGTGGGACCGGGGCGCCGATACGCCTGCTGCTCGACCGTCTGCAGGTGTGGCGACGTGCTGGTGCACTGGTGCTCGAACCTGGCGAGACACCCGCCAGCCTGCGCCAGCTGGTCTACGGCCTGGAGCAGCGGGTACTGCCGCTGGGCATCGCCGGGCAGGCCCGTGACTATCGTGCGCACCTGACCTTGTCGCGGGACTTCCAGGGGCCGCCGCCCGAGGCTGGCCAGGCGCCGGAGTTTCTTCTCGATGCCCGCCGGTTCGGTCTTTATGAATCGCGCAAGGGGCGTTACTGGCCGCTGGCAGAGTGGCCCTTGGGCGCCGCCGAGGCATTGTCACAGGCAGCGGCCTCGGGGAGGTCGAGCCAGGGCTGGCCAAGGCGGAACTGAGCGCCGGCATCGTGGCGATGGTCCGTCGCCAGGCCTGAGAGCCGGGTCATACCGGCAGGCTGCGGTAGGGCAGTTCGTCACCTGGGCTGCGGGCGAATTCGCGCTTGTACTCGCGGCTGAACTGCGACGTGCTCTGATAGCCTACGCGGTGCGCCACCTGGGCCACACCCAGGCTCTCGCCGATCAGCATCTGCTGCGCCTTGAGCAGGCGCAGGCGCTTGAGGTACTGCATCGGCGCCAGTTCGGTGCAGCGCTTGAAGTGTTCGTGGAAAGTCGAAACGCTCATGTTGGCGCGGCTGGCCAGCGCTTCGACACTCAATGGCTCGGCGTAATGGTCGCGCAGGTAGGCGAGCACGACGCCGATGCGGGCAAAGTGCCCCTGCTGTTCGACCAGTGCCCGCAACACGCCGGCCTGCGGGCCGCGCAGGGCGGTGTACAGCACCTCGCGCACCCGTGTCGCCCCCAGCATTCTGGCATCCAGTGGGTCCTGCAGGCATTCGAGCAGCCGCTCGACGCTGGCGCGCATCGGTTTATCCAGCGCCGCCGAACTCATCGACTGCGGCGTCTGCGCCTGTACTGCCGGGTCTGGTGGCAGGGCCATGTTCTGCACCAGTTCGCTGAGCACGTTGCGGTCGATGCTCACGGCCACGCCGAGCATGGGTGCCTGGGGCGTGGCGAAGGTTTCGCACATGAAGGGCACTGAAAGCGCCTGGATCAGGTAATGCCCGGCACCGTACTCCAGCGTGCGCGGCCCCAGGCGTGCGAGCTTGCTGCCCTGGGCGATGATGATCAGGCTCGGCTCGTAGATCTGCGGGCTGCTGGCCACGTAGTGGTCCCACGACAACACCTGGACCTGGGGCAGGTAGGTGTCGACGAATCCGGGGCGCGGGGCGAGGGCGCGAATCAGCGAGCAGAGGGGGGCATTGGCGTCGACGTGTTGGGTCAGTTGCATGGCAAACCAGTGACAGAGAATCAGACACTGGCATCTTCGCAGATTGACAGTCCAGCGCCAGATTGCTTCGACCAACTCCGGAGAATCAGGCACGAATGCCGGAGGATCGGCTGTGGGCCTGGCCCGTTTCGATGCGCAGAATGCGTGGCCTGAATCGTTTCAACATTGCGAGGTCCAGAGCATGTACACCGCCATCGGTTATGCCGCCCAGTCTTCCACCGCGCCCCTGGCGCCCATGACCTTCCAACGCCGCGGCCTGCGCCCGGACGACGTCGCCATCGAGATCCTCTACTGCGGCGTATGCCACTCCGATATTCACCAGGCTCGCAATGAGTGGGGCATTGCCGTCTACCCACTGATGCCCGGCCACGAGATCGTCGGCCGCGTCACCGCTGTGGGCGAGAAGGCCGGCAAGTACCAGGTCGGTGACCTCGTCGGTGTCGGCTGCATGGTCGATTCCTGCCGCCATTGCGAGGCTTGCCGACAGGACCTGGAGCAGTATTGCCTGGAAGGGCCGACCCAGACCTACGCCACTCCCGACCGTATCGACGGCAGCAATACCCTGGGTGGCTACTCCAGCAGCATCGTGGTCAGCGAGCACTTCGTTCTGCGTATCCCCCAAGGGATGGACCTGCCGAGCGCCGCGCCGATCCTCTGCGCGGGCATCACCACTTACTCACCGCTCAAGCACCACGGTGTGGGGCCTGGGCACAAGGTCGGCGTGCTGGGCATGGGCGGCCTGGGCCACATGGGCATCAAGTTCGCGAAGGCCCTGGGCGCCGAGGTGACACTGTTCACCCGCTCCCCGGCCAAGGCCGAGGAAGCCCGCCGCCAGGGCGCCGATCATGTCATCGTCTCCACCGACGAGGCGCAGATGCGCGAGGCAGCAGGTCGTTTCGACTTCCTGCTCGACACCATTCCGGTGCAACACGACCTGAATCCCTACCTGGAAACCCTGAAGTTCGACGGTGTGCACATCCTGGTCGGCCTGATCGAGCCGGTCGATCCGCCCGTGCATGCGGCCAACCTGGTACTCAAGCGTCGGGTGCTGGCCGGCTCCTTGATCGGCGGCATCGCCGAAACCCAGGAAGTGCTGGATTTCTGCGCCGAACATGGGATCAGTTGCGATATCGAGATGCTGGATATCCGCGATATCAACGAGGCGTTCGAGCGGATGATCAAGGGTGATGTGAAGTACCGCTTCGTGATCGACATGGCGACCTTGCAGGCCTGATCCGGGCGGTTATCCCCATCGCGGGGGGGGGGGGAAGCGTGAAAAATGCCACAGGTGTGGACCGGACAAGGGGTGCCCAAAAAATGGCCTTTTCCACCCCTTTCCCGAC
>NZ_JBNFMU010000216.1:0-6538 GCF_049942315.1 Pseudomonas wayambapalatensis | reverse complement strand
GGGGGGGGGGGGGGGGGGTGGGGGGGTTGGGGTTTGGGGGGGGGTGTTGGGGGGGGGGGTGTGTTTGGAGGGGGGGGGGGGGGTTTGGGGGGGGGGGTTTTTCCCCGCGAAGAATTCAGCGCTGCCTCAAAGTCTCACACTGGCAAAGGTCGACTCGTTGCGCGCCTGGCTCAGGGCCGCCATCGGCCCGCTGTGCGGTGACAGCGCCATGGCCTGCGGAATCGGCATCATCGCCACCTGCTGCGCGGTATTGGAGCCCACACGCTCGTCACGCGGCGGAATACCGAAGTACTCGCGGTAGCACTTGGAGAAGTGCGGCGTCGACACGAACCCGCACACCGACGCCACCTCGATGATCGACATCGGTGTCTGCTTGAGCAGCTGCCGTGCACGGATCAACCGCAGCTTGAGGTAGTAGCGCGACGGCGAGCAGTGCAGGTACTTCTGGAACAGGCGCTCGAGCTGGCGCCGCGACACGTTGACGTACACCGCCAGCTCGTCCAGGTCGATCGGCTCTTCGAGGTTGGCCTCCATCAGCGCGACGATTTCCTGCAGCTTCGGCTGGTTGGTGCCGAGCATGTGCTTGAGCGGCACGCGCTGGTGGTCCTGCTCGTTGCGGATGCGCTCGTAGACGAACATTTCGGAGATGGCTGCCGACAGCTCACGACCATGATCGCGGCTGATCAGGTGCAGCATCATGTCCAGGGGCGCAGTGCCACCGGAGCTGGTGAAGCGGTTGCGGTCGAGGGTAAACAGGCGGGTGCTCATGTTGACCCGCGGGAAGGCTTCCTGCATCGCCGCCAGGCACTCCCAGTGCACGCTGCAGTCGAAGCCGTCGAGCAGGCCGGCACAGGCCAATGCCCAGCTGCCAGTGCACACCGCACCAAGCCTGCGCGACTGACGCGCCTGGGCCTGCAGCCAGGTGACATGTTCACGGGTCACGGTGCGCTGGATGCCAACGCCACCGCAGACGATCACAGTGTCCACCGGCGGTGCGCTGTGCATCGCCGCGTCCGGGGTGATCTGCAGGCCATCGCTGGCCCAGACCTGGCCGCCATCGACGGTCAGCGTATGCCAGCGGTACAGCTCGCGCCCCGACAGCTGGTTGGCCATGCGCAGCGGCTCGACCGCCGAGGCGAGCGAAATCAGGGTGAAGTTGTCCAGCAGGAGAAAGCCGATGGACTGGGGTGCTGTGCGGTTCTGGGTTGGGTTCCCGGAGGTGTACGACGTCATCGCGGTTTCTCCTCACACAATGCAGGGTGTGCCTCAGGCGGGCACCGTTTCTTGTAATGGCCCCGATTCGTATGCAGGGGCTTTGCCAATCTCAACGCAATCGCCGTGCCTGAAATTGAACGGCTATCCAAAAAAACCCAAAAACGACGTTGCCGCGCGAGTTGTAGGGCTTTTCCGAGAGCGCTGGACGATCATCGCAAACAGGCGTGCCAGCGCCTCTGCGTGTAACGGCTGAGCAGTTCGGTAGCACTTGTGGGAAGGCTGCCCAGAAGCGACATTCATAAGTGTCACCGACAATGACACCACTGGTAGCGACAGCCGACAGCCGGTCGGAACCGGCTGCTGCACAATAATGCGGCACAACCGCCGCAGGAGGGCCAGATCAGCGCATCAGCATTCGATGACGCTGACTGCCAACCCGCCGCGAGAAGTTTCCTTGTACTTGTCGTGCATGTCGGCGCCGGTGTCGCGCATGGTGCGGATCACCTGGTCGAGGGAGATGAAGTGCTCGCCGTCACCACGCAGGGCCATCTGTACGGCGTTGATCGCCTTCACCGCAGCGATGGCGTTACGTTCGATGCAAGGCACCTGGACCAGGCCTCCGACCGGGTCGCAGGTCAGCCCGAGGTTGTGCTCCAGGGCGATTTCAGCAGCGTTTTCCAACTGTGCCGGCGTGGCCCCCAGCACTTCGGCCAGCCCCGCTGCAGCCATGGCGCAGGCCGAGCCGACCTCGCCCTGGCAGCCCACCTCGGCGCCGGAGATGGAAGCGTTCTTCTTGCACAGGATGCCTACCGCCGCTGCACCGAGGAAGAACTCCACCACATTGGACTCGTCCACCGCGTCGGAGAAGCGCATGTAGTAGTGCAACACCGCCGGGATGATGCCGGCCGCGCCGTTGGTGGGTGCGGTGACCATGCGCCCACCGGCGGCGTTTTCTTCGTTGACCGCCAGGGCGAACAGGTTCACCCACTCCATGGCACTCATGGTCGAGCCGATCACGTTGGGCTTGCCGATCTCCTGCAGGCTGCGGTGCAGCTTGGCTGCGCGGCGCCGCACATTGAGCCCGCCGGGCAAGATGCCTTCGTGCTTGAGGCCGTTGTTCACGCACTCCTGCATGGCGCCCCAGAGCTTGAGCAGACCGGCGCGAATCTCGGCTTCGCTGCGCCAGACCTTCTCGTTCTCCATCATCAATTGCGACACGCGCATGTCGTTTTGCTTGCACAGGCGCAGCAATTCGGCGGCGCTGTTGAAATCGTAGGGCAGCACCGTCTGGTCGGCGTCCAGTACGCCGCTCGCGGCCTGCGCGGCATCGACCACGAAGCCGCCCCCCACCGAGTAGTAAGTGTCGCGATGCAGCTCGCCCTCGGCACCTTCGGCCACCAGGGTCATGGCATTGGGGTGGTAGGGCAGGTTCTCGTCGAGCAGCAGCATGTCGCGGGCCCAGATGAATTCGATGGGCAGGCGGCTGTCGAGCTGCAATATGCCGGTTTCGCGCAGGTCGGCGATGCGTGGGGTGATCTGCGTCGGGTCGATTGCGTCGGGCCATTCGCCCATCAGCCCCATGATCGTGGCGTTGTCGGTGCCGTGACCGATGCCGGTGGCCGACAACGAGCCGTACAAACGCACCTCGATACGCCGAACCCGCTCCAGCTCGCCGCGCTCGCGCAGGCCCTGGACGAACAGCGCTGCGGCGCGCATGGGGCCGACGGTGTGCGAGCTGGAAGGCCCGACGCCGATCTTGAACAGGTCGAACACGCTGATGGCCATTGTCGAATCACCTCTTGATGGGCTTGTCTCTGCGCGCCATGTGGCGGCGCAGCCAGCTGCTAGGCTGATAGCGGCGAGTTGCCGCGAATGCACGCATCATCGGGCTTTTACCCCACCCCTCGCCGTCTGCAACCGACGTACTTTTGTCCGGCAGCGCCCTGTTGCGACAGCCATCATTTCGCCGCTTTCAGGCGAACCGGTGACGCAAAGACACGGGCCGAGGTGTGGAAAAATCCGTAAGCGACATTGCCCGTACTGGATGCGACCTGTCCTGCACTGGTTACGACTCCACCAGTAGGCGATTGCCGAACGCTGGGGGATTATCGAAAGCGACTCGTATTGCACGGCCACGCAACCTGCCCTCTGCAGGCCAGATCGATCGACGCCCCAGAATGCGACGACGATTACGCGAACCCGAAGAAAAAATCACAGGAGTCCACCCATGAAAGGTTCACCCTCGCTGTTGTTGGTTGCGTTGCTCGCAGCACCTGTGTTCGCCCAAGCGGCCGAACCCGAACAGTGTCAAACGGTTCGCTTCTCCGATGTCGGCTGGACCGACATCACCGTGACCACGGCAACCACCAGCGTTGTCCTCGAAGCGCTGGGCTATAAGACCCACACCACCATGATCTCGGTGCCGGTGACCTACAAGTCGCTGGCCACCGGCAAGGACCTCGACGTTTTCCTCGGCAACTGGATGCCGACCATGGAAAACGACATCAAGCAGTACCGCGACGCTGGCACCGTCGAGACGGTCCGCGCCAACCTGGAAAACGCCAAGTACACCCTGGCAGTACCCCAGGCGCTGTATGACAAGGGTCTGAAGGATTTCAGCGACATTCCCAAGTTCAAGAAGGAACTGGACGGCAAGATCTACGGCATCGAACCGGGCAACGATGGCAACCGCACCATCCAGAGCATGATCGACAAGAACGCCTTCGGCCTGAAGGACGCCGGCTTCAAGATCGTGCAGTCGAGCGAGGCCGGCATGCTGTCGCAGGTTGATCGGGCGCAGAAGCGCGGCGAGGCCATAGTGTTCCTGGGCTGGGAACCGCACCCGATGAACACCCGCTTCAAGATGCAGTACCTGACCGGGGGTGATGAGTTCTTCGGTCCAGAATTCGGCAAGGCCACCGTACTGACCAACACCCGCAAGGGTTATGCGCAGGAATGCAGCAACGTCGGCCAGCTGCTGAAGAACCTGGTGTTCGAGCTCAAGGATGAAAGCACCATGATGGGCTATGTCCTGGACGACAAGATGAAGCCCGAGGCGGCCGCCAAGAAGTGGCTCAAGGACAACCCCGGCAAGCTGGAGACCTGGCTGGCCGGCGTCACCACCGTGGATGGCAAACCAGGCCTGGAGGCAGCCAAGGCCAAGTTGACGCAGTAGCTTTAGGCACTACCTCGGGGTGGGACCGTGCTCACCCCGGACTGATTTCAATCATTGCAGGTGGAAGCTCGCTATCATGCTTATCGATCAAAAAATACCTCTGGGGCAGTACATCGCCTCATTTGTCGAATGGTTGACCCAGAACGGCGCCAACTACTTCGACGCTATCGCCCAAGGCCTGGAGTTCATGATCCATGGCGTCACCAGTGCCCTGACCTGGTTCAACCCCTTCGTTCTCGTCGCCCTGTTCGCCGCCCTCGCGCACCTGATCCAGCGCAAGTGGGCGCTGACCGTCTTCGTCGCCCTGTCGTTCCTGTTGATCCTCAACCTCGGCTACTGGCAGGAAACCATGGAAACCCTGGCGCAAGTAAGCTTCGCCACGGTGGTCTGCGTGGCCATCGGTGTGCCGCTGGGCATCATTGCCGCGCACAAGCCGATGTTCTACACCGCCATGCGTCCGGTGCTCGACCTCATGCAGACCGTCCCCACCTTCGTCTACCTGATCCCGACCCTCACCCTGTTCGGGCTGGGCGTGGTTCCGGGGCTGATCTCCACCGTAGTGTTCGCCATCGCGGCCCCTATCCGCCTCACCTACCTGGGCATCTGTGATGTGCCCCAGGAGCTGATGGACGCCGGCAAGGCCTTCGGCTGCTCGCGTCGCCAACTGCTGACGCGCATCGAACTGCCGCACGCCATGCCGAGCATCGCCGCAGGCGTTACCCAATGCATCATGCTGTCGCTGTCGATGGTGGTGATCGCCGCCCTGGTCGGCGCCGATGGCCTGGGCAAACCGGTGGTCAACGCCCTCAATACCGCCGACATTTCGCTCGGCTTCGAAGCGGGCCTTGCGATCGTGTTGCTGGCGATCATGCTCGACCGTATCTGCAAGCAACCGGAACTGCCGGCAAGGAGTGAAGCATGAGCATCATTCGCTTCGAAGATGTCGACGTCATCTTCTCCAGCAAGCCGCGCGAAGCGCTGTCGCTGCTCGACCAGGGCAAGACCCGCGAGCAGATCCTCAAGCAGACCGGCCTGGTGGTCGGCGTCGAAAAGGCCAACCTGGACATCGAGAAAGGCGAGATCTGCGTGCTGATGGGCCTGTCGGGCTCGGGCAAGTCGAGCCTGCTGCGCTGCATCAACGGCCTGAACACCGTCAGCCGCGGCAAGCTGTTCGTCGAGCACGAAGGTAAGCATATCGACATCGCTCACTGCTCCCCGGCAGAGCTGAAGATGATGCGCACCAAGCGCATCGCCATGGTGTTCCAGAAGTTCGCCCTGATGCCATGGCTGACCGTGCGCGAGAACATCAGCTTCGGCCTGGAAATGCAGGGTCGCCCCGAGAAGGAGCGGCGCAAGCTGGTGGACGAGAAGCTCGAGCTGGTGGGCCTGACACAGTGGCGCAACAAGAAGCCGGACGAGCTGTCCGGTGGCATGCAGCAACGCGTGGGCCTGGCCCGGGCGCTGGCGATGGACGCCGACATCCTGCTGATGGACGAACCCTTCTCCGCGCTGGACCCCCTGATCCGCCAGGGCCTGCAGGACGAACTGCTGGAGCTGCAGCGCAAGCTGAGCAAGACCATCGTCTTCGTCAGCCACGACCTGGACGAGGCCCTGAAGCTGGGTAGCCGCATTGCGATCATGAAGGATGGCCGGATCATCCAGTACAGCAAGCCGGAAGAGATCGTGCTGAACCCGGCCGACGAATACGTGCGCACCTTCGTCGCCCACACCAACCCGCTCAACGTCCTGTGCGGCCGCAGCCTGATGCGCAGCCTGGACAACTGCAAGCGGATCAACGGATCGGTGTGCCTGGACCCGGGTGGCGACTCGTGGCTGGACCTGGGCGAAGGCGGCTCGATCAAGCGCGCGCGTCAGGGGCAGAACGGGCTGGACCTGCAGAACTGGGTGCCGGGGCAGGATGTGGAAAGCCTGGGCCGCCTGCCAACGCTGGTGCACGCCGACATCGGCATGCGCGAAGCACTGCAGATTCGTTATCAGACCGGCAACAAGCTGGTGCTGCAGGAGAACGACAAGGTGGTCGGGATTCTGGGCGACAGCGAGCTGTATCACGCATTGCTCGGCAAGAATCACGGTTGAAGCAATTGGGGCCGCGTCGCGGCCCTTCGCGGGCAAGCCCGCTCCCACAGG
>NZ_JBNFMU010000215.1:0-55926 GCF_049942315.1 Pseudomonas wayambapalatensis | reverse complement strand
TTCGCGGGCAAGCCCGCTCCTACAAAAACATAGCCTGCCTACCCCACCAGTCCTCCTCTGCACCGATCCTGTGCCACTTGCACCTCGGCAAGGCACAAATTCCTTGAATCCTCGCAAAACCGCCCTGAAAGCCCAGTATTTCCGGGCCTTTCAAAACTGGCACGCCACCTGCAATAGGTACTGTATCTCCAGTTTCGGGGGCCTCGGTACAGGCAGGCCGGGATATCCCCCTCTTTTATTCGCAACACCGCCCGTTTTGGGGACCTCGGTACAGGCAGGCCGGGACTCCCTCTTTTATTCGCAACATCGCCCGTTTTGGGGACCTTGGTACAGGCAGGCCGAGACATCCCCTCTTTTATTCGTGCAGCCTCACCTGCACTCGCCAGTGTCCGGCGTCCTCTGCAGCGGCCCAGGTGCCGCTCAGAGGACGCGCGGCAACCACCGTCAGTACCAACCCCTCCTCGCTCTGCTGCAAGCGCCAGCCCACCGGCCGGCCCTGCAGGCTCAACTGTCCGCGCTGGGCCTTGCCCTCGGCCTGGAACACCACGGCCACCGTCCCTTCGACGTTTTCGCCATGCAGCTTGGGGGCTTCGTTGAACCACAGGTCGAGGCCATCCTGCACCACCTCGACCCGCTCGAGCACACGAACGTCAGGCGCGGTCAGGCGACCGATCATCAGCCCCACCATCACACCGACGATCGCCATCGACAGCAACACACGCGGCCAAGCCTTCGAACGCGGGTCCGGTTCGAGGGTAGAATGCTCGTCATCTTCGTGCCTGGAGCCGTGCATGTTTCACGTCATCCTCTTTCAACCAGAAATTCCGCCGAACACCGGCAATATCATCCGCCTCTGCGCCAACAGCGGCTGCGACCTGCACCTGATCGAGCCGATCGGCTTCGAGCTGGACGACAAGCGCCTGCGTCGTGCGGGGCTGGATTACCACGAGTATGCCACGCTCAAGCGCCACGAGAGCCTCGAAGCATGCCTGGAGAGCCTGGGGCAGCCGCGCCTGTTCGCCTTCACCACCAAGGCCTCGCACCCCTTCCATGAAGTGGCCTACCAGCCGGGCGATGCCTTCCTGTTCGGCCCTGAAAGCCGCGGCCTGCCTGCCGAGGTGCTGGACAGCCTGCCCGCCGAGCAACGCCTGCGCCTGCCGATGCGGCCCGGGTGTCGTAGCCTGAACCTGTCCAATACCGTGGCCGTCACGGTATACGAGGCCTGGCGCCAGCAAGGCTTTGCCTGAGCAAGACAGCGATTCGCCGCCCATGAAAAAGGCCGCGCCCCTCACAGGACGCGGCCTTTTCATTTGCGCGATGCGGATCAGTTATCCAGCGCCACCTGCCCGGCAGCACCGCGCTTGCGGTGCAGCAAAAGGCCCGCCGCGACCACGGCGATGCTCAGCAAGGCCGTCGCGATGATCTCGATCCGGTGATCTTCACGCAGCGCCATCACCACCAGCACAGCCACGATGAAGGCAATGGTCGCCCAGGTCAGCCCCGGGAACAGCCACATCTTGAACGAGATCTTCTCGCCGCGCGCTTCACGTTGGGCACGCATGCGCAGCTGGGAAACGGCGATCACCAGGTACACCAGCAGCGCAATGGCGCCGGAGCTGGCCAGCAGGAACTCGAACACCTGGGCCGGCGCGACGAAGTTGGCGAACACGCAGAGGAAGGCCGCAGCGGTCGACAGCATGACCGCCCAGTGCGGGGTGCCCGCCTTGGTGGTGCGCTGGGCCACGGCCGGTGCGTCGCCACGCTTGCTCAGGGAGAACAGCATGCGCGAAGAGGTGTACAGCGCCGAGTTCAGGCAGCTGGTCACGGCGATCAACACGACGATGTCGACGATCAGCTTGGCATTGGGCACACCGATCAGGCTCAAGACGGTCTGGTAGGAACCTTTTTCCGCGAGGGTCGGATCGTTCCACGGCACCATGGCCACGACCAGGAAGATCGACACCAGGTAGAACAGGCAGATACGCCAGATCACCGAGTTGGTCGCACGGCTGATCTGCTTGCCCGGGTCCTTGGACTCGGCGGCCGCGATGGTGACGATTTCGGTGCCCATGAACGAGAACATGGTGGTCAGCATGGCCGCCAGCACTGCACCGAGGCCATTGGGCATGAAGCCCTGGGTATCGAACAGGTGGCTGACACCGCTGACCTGGCTGCCCGGCACCATGCCGAACATGGCCGCGCAGCCGACGACGATGAAGGCGATGATCGCCAGCACCTTGAGCAGGGCGAACCAGAACTCGAACTCGCCGTAGTTCTTCACGCTGAACAGGTTGGTGATGGTCAGCGCCAGGGTGATCACCAGCGAGAACGCCCACAGGTCGACGGCCGGGAACCAGGCATGCAGGATCGCTGCAGCGGCGTTGGCCTCCAGCGGGATCACCAGCACCCAGAACCACCAGTACAGCCAGCCGATGGTGAAGCCGGCCCAGCGCCCGATGGCGCGGTCGGCGTAGGTCGAGAACGAACCGGTGTCTGGCGAGGCGACGGCCATCTCGCCGAGCATGCGCATCACCAGCACCACGAGAGTACCGGCAGCGGCATAGGCGAGCAGGACCGCCGGGCCGGCTGCGGCAATGGCGTGGCCGGAGCCGACGAACAGACCGGCGCCGATGACGCCAGCAATGGACAGCATGGTGACATGCCGTTGTTTGAGCCCCTGAGCGAGGTCATTGGAATTGTGCTTACCGCTCATAAAACTACCTTTGTAAGGAGTGGACCACCCGATTGCTGATAACGAAGCGCGCCAGGGGTTGATTTAGACGCCTTGGCAATCGGCGCTTTCCAGCTGGCAATAAGTGCGCCAGCGCGGAAAATCATTCGTCTGAATATTGCTTCAGTCCCGAATGGCGGGGCCTTGCGGGCATTCGGCCAGGGTTTGACCGAATGCACATCCAGGCCTGCGGGCCAAGTGTGCATTACTGAAATACCCACTTACAAATGCACTAAAGGTAGTCCTTGGTAACACCTTTGCCCCGATCAGGGGCACAAAAGGTGCAACCTCGGCGTGCAACCTTGAGTCGGTGGTGTGGCCTTCGCGGGCAAGCCCGCTCCTACGGTTGGGGCGGGGGCGCACTAGTGAACAAAACCAAAACTCCTTCCCTCCCCCGCCCAAAACTGGCACCATCGCGCCTTTTTTCATCAAGGCTCCGGCGCCAAGCGCACCGTGTTGCGGACATCCGCGCGACGTTGCACTGCAGCGATGCGACAAACTGTCCTGTCAACGACCCGAGCCTGCTGCGACCCGGTTGGCCGCCATTACGCCGCTATGCTAGCGTTGCGCTCGCCAGGAAGGCCGCCAACAGCTGGGAACGCACCCGAACACATGAGGACCGCACATGGCCCAGGCCACGCCCGCGCTGGAAATCCGCAATCTGCACAAACGCTACGGCGATCAGGAAATTCTCAAGGGCATTTCGCTGACCGCGCGCGACGGTGACGTGATCTCGATCCTCGGTTCGTCCGGTTCCGGCAAGTCCACCCTGCTGCGCTGCATCAACCTGCTCGAGAACCCGCACCAGGGTGAAATCCTCGTCGCCGGCGAAGCGCTCAAGCTCAAGCCCACCAAGACCGGCGACCTGATCGCCGCCGACAACCGCCAGATCAACCGTCTGCGCAGCGAAATCGGCTTCGTCTTCCAGAATTTCAACCTGTGGCCGCACATGTCGATCCTCGACAACATCATCGAGGCGCCACGCCGCGTGCTCGGCCAGAGCAAGGCCGAGGCCATCGAAGCGGCCGAGGCGCTGCTGAACAAGGTCGGCATCCACGACAAGCGTCACAGCTATCCCGCCCAACTTTCCGGTGGCCAGCAGCAGCGCGCCGCCATCGCCCGCACCCTGGCCATGAGGCCCAAGGTCATCCTGTTCGACGAGCCGACTTCGGCGCTCGATCCGGAAATGGTCCAGGAAGTGCTTAACGTTATCCGCGCACTGGCCGACGAAGGCCGTACCATGCTGCTGGTAACGCACGAGATGAACTTTGCCCGCCAGGTGTCCAGTGAAGTGGTCTTCCTGCACCAGGGCCTCGTGGAAGAGCAAGGATCGCCGCAACAGGTCTTCGAAAACCCGACCTCGGCGCGTTGCAAGCAATTCATGTCCAGCCACCGCTAAACGGAGCAACACATGCAGACCTACAAGAAATTCCTCCTGGCCGCTGCCGCCACGCTGGTGATGTCGGCCAACGCCCTGGCCGCGGAAAAACTGCGCATGGGTATCGAGGCGGCCTACCCGCCGTTCAACAACAAGGATGCCAGCGGTAACGTGGTCGGCTTCGACAAGGACATCGGCGACGCCCTGTGCGCCAAGATGAAAGTCGAGTGCTCGGTCGTGACCTCCGACTGGGACGGCATCATCCCCGCCCTGAACGCCAAGAAGTTCGACTTCCTGGTGTCGTCGCTGTCGATCACCGACGAGCGCAAGCAGGCCGTGGACTTCACCGAGCCCTACTACTCCAACAAGCTGCAGTTCATCGCGCCGAAAAACGCTGACTTCAAGACCGACAAGGCTTCGCTCAAGGGCAAGACCATCGGCACCCAGCGCGCCACCCTGGCCGGCACCTGGCTGGAAGACCACTACGGCAGCGATGTCGATGTGAAGCTCTACGATACCCAGGAAAACGCCTACCTGGACCTGATCGCCGGCCGTATCGACGGCATCCTGGCCGACAAGTACGTGCAGTACGAGTGGCTCAAGAGCAAGGACGGCCAGAACTACGAGTTCAAGGGCGACCCGGTGGAAGAGAGCGACAAGATCGGTATCGCCGTGCGTAAAGGCGATCCGCTGCGTGAGAAGCTGAACGCTGCTCTGAAGGAAATAATCGCCGACGGCACGTACAAGAAGATCAACGACAAGTACTTCCCGTTCAGCATCTACTGATACGCCCCGACTGGCACCGCCGCTGCGCGGTGCCGGTCCCTTGAACGCACCCTGCCCATGAATATCGACCTGCACGGATTCGGTCCGGCCATGTTGGCTGGCACCCTGATGACCGTAAAACTGGCGCTCTGTGCCTTGCTGCTGGGGCTGGTCCTTGGACTGCTCGGCGCACTGGCCAAGACCTCGCCGATCAAGCCACTGCAATGGCTTGGCGGCACCTACTCGACCCTGGTTCGCGGCGTGCCCGAACTGCTGTGGGTCCTGCTGATCTATTTCGGCACCGTCGGGCTGATGAGCAGCCTCGGCGATGCCCTGAACATGCCCGGCCTGGAGCTCAGCGCCTTCGCCGCGGGCGTGATCGCCCTGGGCCTGTGCTTCGGCGCCTACGCCACGGAAGTGTTCCGTGGCGCGATCCTGGCGATCCCCAAGGGCCACCGTGAAGCGGGCCTGGCACTGGGGCTGTCGAAGGGGCGCATCCTGTCGCGGATCATCCTGCCGCAGATGTGGCGCGTGGCCCTGCCGGGCCTGGGCAACCTGTTCATGATCCTGATGAAGGACACTGCACTGGTGTCGGTGATCGGCCTCGAAGAAATCATGCGCCACGCCCAGATCGGCGTGACCGTGACCAAGGAGCCGTTCACCTTCTATGCCGTCGCCGCCTGCATCTACCTGTGCCTGACCATCGTCGCCATGGCCGGCATGCATTTCCTTGAAAAACGCGCCGCTCGCGGCTTCATGAGGGCCGCGCAATGAACTGGGAAGTCATCATCAAGTGGCTGCCACGCCTGGCCCAGGGCGCGACCCTGACCCTGGAGCTGGTGGCCATCGCGGTCGTTGCCGGGCTGATCCTGGCCATCCCGCTGGGCATCGCCCGTTCCTCGCGCCACTGGTACGTGCGCGCCCTGCCCTACGGCTACATCTTCTTCTTCCGCGGCACACCGCTGCTGGTGCAGTTGTTCCTGGTGTACTACGGCCTGGCGCAGTTCGACCTGGTGCGTAGCAGCTCGCTGTGGCCCTACCTGCGCGATCCGTTCTGGTGCACGGTGCTGACCATGACTCTGCACACCGCCGCCTACATCGCCGAGATCCTGCGCGGTGCGCTGCAGGCGATCCCCAAGGGCGAGATCGAGGCGGCGCGCGCGCTGGGCATGTCGCGCGGCAAGGCACTGTTCTACATCATGCTGCCGCGCGCCGCGCGCATCGGCCTGCCGGCGTACAGCAACGAAGTGATCCTGATGCTCAAGGCCAGCGCCCTGGCCAGTACCGTGACGCTGCTGGAACTGACCGGCATGGCGCGCACGATCATCGCCCGCACCTACCTGCCGGTGGAGATCTTCTTTGCGGCGGGCGTGTTCTACCTGTTGATTTCGTTCGTCCTGGTGCAGGGTTTCAAGCTGCTCGAGCGCTGGTTGCGCGTCGACGCCTGCCAGGGGCGGTGATCTGAACCCGCGCTGACCTTTTCGCGGGCAAGTCCGCTGCCACAGCTACCCACATGCTTGGGGGGTTGTTGTAGGAGCGGGCTTGCCCGCGAAGGCCGCCCCACCGACCACCCGCCATGCCCTCGACCCCATTCCTCCCCCCCGACCAACTGAACGAGCGCTTCCAGGCCCTGGACCAATTCCTGCGCCAGCACGAACCCCTCTGGAAACCCCGCCCCTTCACCGCCCTGCACCTGGAATGGGAATCCCGCCATCCCGAGCTCGCCCAATGGCTGCGCACGCGCCCCCTGGAGCAAGCCGAAGCCGCCGCACAGCACCCTGAACGACTGCCCGCCCCCGCGCCCTTCCCGCAACTCGCGGACCAGGCCCGGGAGTTGTCCCGCGTCGACGAACTGCCCCTGGCCGACCTGCACACAGCGGGTCATCGCCTGGCGGTCAACGTGCCCGGCCGCAAGTGGCAGCAGATCGAAGCCTTCGGCAGCCGCCTGAGCTTCAAGCAGCCCGCGACCCACTGGCTGGACTGGTGTTCGGGCAAAGGGCACCTGGGCCGTCGGCTGCTGCAACCCGGCCAGCAATTGACCTGCCTCGAATACGACGCCGAGCTGGTCGCAGCCGGCCAGGCACTGAGTGACCACCACCACCTGCCCGCGCACCACCTGCACCAGGACGTGATGGCCGCTGACAGCGTTCGCCACCTGACCCGCGATCACAGCGTGGTCGCCCTGCACGCCTGCGGCGACCTGCACGTGCGCCTGCTGCAACTGGCCAGCGCGCAAGGCTGCCGACAGATCGCCATCGCACCCTGCTGCTACAACCGCACCCAGCGCGAGCATTACCAGGCACTGTCGAGTACCGCGCAGGCCTCGACATTGCAACTGAGCATCACCGACCTCGGCCTGCCACTGAGCGAAACCGTCACCTCCGGCGCCCGCGCGCGCCGCCTGCGCGACACCTCGATGGCCCGTCGCCTGGGCTTCGACCTGCTGCAGCGCCAGCAGCGCCACTGCGACGACTACTTGCCGACCCCATCGCTGCCAACCGCCTGGCTGGACAAATCCTTCGAAGACTACTGCCGCGACCTCGCAGCCCTGCGCCAGGTGCCGCTGATCGGCCACCCCAACTGGCCGGCGCTGGAAGCCGCCGGCTGGCAACGCCTGGCCGAAGTGCGCAACCTCGAACTGCTGCGCAACCTGTTCCGTCGACCGCTGGAGTTGTGGCTGGTGCTCGATCGTGCGCTGTTCCTGCAGGAACAGGGTTACAACGTGCGCCTGGGCGAGTTCTGCAGCTATCCACTGACTCCGCGCAACCTACTGCTGCTGGGGGAGCGGGAATAGCCGGAAAACCTGTGGATAACTCTGTGAACAAGCTTGTGATGAAATTCACGGCTTATTGGATCCACTGGCTATTTCACCCGCTTCACTTATTCCCTTCAGTAAGCGAACGCCAACAAAAACAGGCCTTTGCGCAAAGACCAACGGCGCAGCGCTTCGGCATGCCTCTCGCACAGCACCTGCATGCCGCTTGTGCATAAGCCAAATCCCAGATCCGACGCAAGCCCCTGGTAGCAACTCCTTTTGTTCAGAATCTAAAGGCCTGCCCAATCCCCTGTGGGAGCGGGCTTGTCCCGCGAACACGGGCGTAGCCCGTGCCAGGCAGCGCGGTGTCTTCTTCGCGGGTAAACCCGCTCCCACACCTGGTTCAAGTTCCCACTGCGGCAAAGCGTCGCAAAAGCTATTACAGCAAAATAAATTATTGTATTACGATAATTTATCAAGAATAATCCACCCCGTTCATCACTGTACGGAGGCACCCCATGAACAGTAGATCCGTCGCCTATGCGCGCTCCCGATTGCGCACCATCGGCGCCCTGGCCGCCCTTCTGGCCTGGACCACCGCTGCCGTCGAGTTCGGCGGCACGCCGATGCTCTGGCTGCTCGACTACCCCACCATGGTTTCCGCCTACCTGCAGGCCTACGGCGACCAGATGCCGCTGCTCCTCGCCGAAGGCTACCAACCGTCTCACCTGGCGATCGGCCTGGTGTTCTTCCTCGACCTGATTCCCACCGCCATTTCGGCATTCGCCCTGCTACTGACCGGCATCTTCTTCATGCGCCTGTCCAAGGGCCAGACTTGGACCCTGCCCAACATCCGCCTGCTCTGGTGGGTCGGCCTGCTGTGCATCGGCTCGCCGCTGCTCTGGTCGCTGATCGGCACCTTCGAAGGCCTGGCCCTGGCCATCGACCTGCCTGCCGGGGAAAGAAGCTTCAGCGTGTCGATCGGTGTATCATCCGAGGCTGTCTACGAGATCATGAAAGGCATTCTGCTCTGCGCCTTCTCGCTACTCATGCGTGACGCCAAGACCATCAGCGATGAACACAACTGTTATGTCTAGCCAGCCCTTATGCCGATAATCATCCGCCTCGACGTCGTCATGGCCCGGAACAAGATCCGTTCCAAAGACCTGGCGGAAATCATCGGCATAACGGAAGCGAACCTGTCGCTGCTGAAGAACGGCAAGATCAAGGGTTTCAAGATCGAAACCCTCGAGAAGCTGTGTCGCGCGCTGAACTGCCAACCCGGCGACCTGCTGGAGTTCAGCGAGGAATGATCAAGGACTGCAACACCCATGTATTTGCCCCACAAAGGTTTACTCGCCGTACTGCTGGCCACCTGGCTGATCAGCGGCTGCGGCCCGAGTTACACGTATAGGTATTCGCCACCGCCCAGCGCGCATGGCATGAACTGCATCAACAGCTGCTCGAGCGAGCGCAGGCATTGCCAGCAACTGGAGCGTCTGGAACAAAACAGCCAGCGCGCCCTGTACCAGGCCGAAATGCGTGCCTACCAGTACTGCAAGACCGGCAAGAGCAAGAAGGAAGCGCGTCACAACTGCTACCAGCCGAGCTACCCATTCGGCAGCTCATCCAGCTACAGTTGCGGCCGCGAATACGACAGCTGCTACATGGCCTGCGGTGGCACCATCCAGCGCATTCGCAACCCAGATTGATAGATGA
The DNA here is from genome assembly GCF_049942315.1 of Pseudomonas wayambapalatensis. Lineage (NCBI taxonomy): Bacteria > Pseudomonadati > Pseudomonadota > Gammaproteobacteria > Pseudomonadales > Pseudomonadaceae > Pseudomonas > Pseudomonas wayambapalatensis. The sequence continues at coordinate 46,578 of NZ_JBNFMU010000215.1, read as the reverse complement.
ACGGATTTCGACACGTGAAATACACCACGCCTTTCACCCTTCTGGCCCTTGGCCTGGCCCTGAGCGGCTGCTCCAGCAGTAGCAGCAGCTACACCCCAAGGACCTCGAACCTGGACTGGGAAACCCCCGGCATGCAGCTCGGCGGCGACCGCGGCCTGCCCCTGCGAGTGGACGACCGCTGCCGCAAGCGCGGTTGCGACAACCACAAGCTGTTTTTCAACCCCGCAGAGCCTGAACCGAGCGTCAACACCATCCACCGCGGCTGGTAGGATTTTCTCCTTTTGGGGCGGTGACTTAGGCGATTTCGCGTTGAATGCAAGGAAGTGGTTTACAGCAGCCAACCGATCGCTATAATGACGCCCCTGTGCCGGTATAGCTCAGATGGTAGAGCAACTGACTTGTAATCAGTAGGTCCCGGGTTCGATTCCTGGTGCCGGCACCATTCAAGGTTCCATAGAGAGCTTTCAAAATCTCTGGAACCCCCGAAAAACCCGCCTTCTGGCGGGTTTTTTCGTTTTGGCGTTCCGTCGGATTCCGAGGGTAGCCAGCGCTAATAAGGGTACTTTTAAGGATACCTACCAATTCGACATTGGAAAGTACCCTTATGGCTCGCACAACGGCACCCCTTACCGACAACGCCTGCCGCACTGCAAAGGCTCGCGAACGTGAGTACAAGCTTTTTGACGGCGATGGCCTTTACCTGCTCGTGAAGCCCAACGGTCGCAAAGGCTGGCGGCTCAGGTACGTGAAGCCCGATGGTCGCGAGGGCCTGACCTCACTCGGCAATTACCCGGTGGTCGGGCTGGCTGACGCTCGCCACAAGCGCTTCGAGCTCAAACAGCAGCTCGCCAACGGCATTGACCCTATCCAGTCCAAGCAGCAGGCCAAGGTGCAAGCCGTGATCAATGGCCGAACCTTCGAAAGCGTTGCGCTCGATTGGTATGCCGGGATGGTGCCGAAGTGGGCGCCGGGCCACGCCAAGACTGTGCTCAGCCGGTTGAAGACTCACGTATTCCCTTTGTTAGGTGCCAGGGCAATCGTTGAGTTGGACACCCACGACCTCATGCAGCCACTGGAGGCTGTGACGAAGCGCGGCACCATCGACGTGGCGCTCAGGATCAAGAACTACCTGCAAAGCATCATGCGCGAAGCCAAACGGCTGCGGCTGATCACGACGAACCCGGCTCACGATCTCGATGGCTCGATCAAAACGCCACGGGTTACACATCGACCCGCACTACCCTTATCGCGGTTGCCTGAGCTACAGGCGCGTATCGACGGCTACAAAGGTCGTCCGCTCACGCGCCTCACAGTGATGCTATCGCTGCACGTGTTCGTGCGCTCCAGTGAACTGCGCTTCGCCCGCTGGAACGAGTTCGACCTCAAGCGCGGCATCTGGGAAATCCCCGATACCCGCCCGGCGCTGGATGGTGTGCCCTTTTCCACAAGGGGTACAAAAATGGCCGGGGACATCCACGTTGTACCCTTATCGCCGCAGGCAGTGGCCTTGCTTGAGCAGATCCACGCGATCACCGGCAAGTTCGAGCTGGTGTTCGCGGGGGATGCCAAACCGTGGAAGCCGATGTCCGAGAACACGGTGAATGCCGCGCTCAGGAAGATGGGCTACGACACCAAGGTGGATATCTGCGGTCATGGGTTCCGGGCTATGGCGTGCAGTGCGCTGGTCGAGTCCGGGCTGTGGTCAGAGATAGCGATCGAGCGCCAGATGAGCCACAAGGAACGCAACAACGTGCGGGCCGCTTATACCCACAAGGCCGAGTTCCTCGAAGAGCGCCGGATGATCATGACCTGATGGAGTAGGTTTCTGGAGGCGAACCGCGAGGACCATGTGACGCCACATGAGTTTGCCAATCAGACGGGCGAGAACGTCACGCGGCTTCGCAGTGCCAAGAGGACCGAGTAACCCGCCGCACCACCACCTCAACTCGCTGTGAAGTTACCCACAGCACCGCATGAAGCTCTTCCGCGCGGGTCCTTTCAAACGGGGCTGCAAAGCCGCACCGTTTGAAAGGACCATATCTAAGAAAAAACTGCTGGCACAGTTTACGTCTGTGGAAAACCACTGGTGTCCACCGGGAGATAGCTTTATCCACAGGCGCTAAATCCCTGATATCGCGCTGCTTGACGAATATTGTCCACAAGCGTAGACCGGGAGTCGCAAGAGCTGTCGATGACAGCACCCCTGGTGACCCGAACCTTTAAGGTCACGCCGCTCCCGCGGTAGTTCACCCGCAAGTACGATTCGCGTCCGGTAGCTCGTACGGTCACTACCCATGTGAAGGATGCCAACTCAATATCGTTGCCCCTGCGGCAACCACCCTACCCATCTGCTCAGCGGCAACCTATCCGCTTGGCCATTTCGCGTGCGCCAACCTGCGCCCGTCTCTTTCACCGGAAAGAGACGGGCGCTCCTGACACTGCTGCAGCCCTGATCGCACACGGCTCAGCGGCAATTCCCCTCGTGACAATTGGCGTGACAAACGCCGATGTCACCAGCAACAGCCATGCAGATGATGGTGCCGCAGACCAAGGAATGGCCTGCATCTGACTGACAGTCAGGCATGCCCCGGTCATCGCATTGCTGTGTTCACCCGGCTCAGGATCTCGCGGCACTGGTCTCGTCAGCCAATGCAGCCTCCACCCGCCCACCGGTAACGGTGCTCAGGAGGCCAGATCATGAGATGCCCTTGCTCTTGGACGTAAAGAGCCGCCAGTCCCGCGTAGAGGACATCCCCACAGGTCGCAGGGGCCTTGATCCCTGATAACACTCAGCATTCTTGGCGGGATGACGTGGGGTAAGGCTCTTAAGGTCGAGACCTCAAGAACAGTTCGATCATGGCAATCGTAGGTAATAACGATTGACGAAAAGTGGCGAAGGCCGGAATAAGGGACGAAGCCTCGACTGAAGCCCACCAATCAATATGACGGTGGGGATCACGGGAGATTCATGTCTATAGCTATCAGCCCCAAGTCAGAGCAAGGCTTCAGCCCGCTTCGCATTGGATCCGCTATCATAGACCCATAAATCAATATTTGAGCATGCAATAGAAATTATCAATCGGATCCGGTAACTAAAGTCCGCATGCTTCAGCGGCTCTGACCTGACAAGAGCTAGCGGAATTCGCGTGAGCGAAGTCGATGGTGCTAGGCCGGCTTTCTAGGTTGTTTCCGCATTTTACTTCCCATTTTCAACTGATCGAGGGTACATTTCCGTTTCTCTCTGTGGCATTATTTTGCCATGATCAGATATATGAACCTGCCATAACCGGACTCATTAACTCAGAAATTAACCGAGCCATAACAATCAAGATCTCAACTTTCTAACTTTCATATGAAACATTAACTCCAACTGCAAACCTTTGCCATGCACTAGGCAGGGAAGCGCGAACGAACAATTGCTGGCGGGTAGACTATATGGCAAAGGGCAAGGCAAAATCCTCATCAAAGAATAAAAACAAAAGTAGAAGTAGCTTTATTCGAACACTGCAAACACATTCTAAAGCCAGCTCCAGAAGCCAGGTAAATTATAGAGAAGGATTAGCACTAGCTAGAAAACTAACCCCTAGCTCATTATACCCAGCAATTGTTGACGAGTTATTTCGCTCACCCGCGCACAAACATCTTATTGCTCAACTAGAATTTCCCAAAACGTATAGTGAATTCATAAGAATCAAAACCAAGGTTGAGAATCTCACTGAAGACCAAGCCTTCATCTGGCACGCTTCGGTCTTGGGTAAATATATTGATCAACTAATTAGCTTTCCGAGCTTACAAATAGAGCTGGAGGAATTGTTACTCCAAGGCTTTCTGAGCGAAGCTAAAGAGAAATTAGACACCATCGAATCTCTATACGGGGTGTCAATGTGGCTTATAACAAAACGCCTATACTTAATTCAGCTAATGGATGGCGATAGCGCTCAGAAGACATACGTGCAACAAGTAATAGAAAGTCCAGGTTTCAGTATTCTAGCAGCCCTGGCAACCTATTTCATAAGCATGGCATCGGAAGAAGGACAATCACTGTCTCAACTTGAGGAGGAAATGAGTTCATTCCTAACTATGGACTTAATGAAAGAGTTTGCGAAATCTTGCATCCTCCCATATAAACTACATGAAATAGATGCGCTAGGTAGCTTGCTTTCCTTGATGGAGCATCAACCATTAATTGACCGACTTCAAAGTTTTATTGCAGTGGCTCAGGTCGGGACCGCTAGAAATGGAATCTCCGCTGATAGTTACATATACACTGCGGCCAAAATACTTGAGCCATTGCCAGATCCAAGAATTCAAAAAATCATCGCGCTAGTAGAAAAACCCAAAGAAGTCATTGACTATGATTATACTGAAGGTTTAGCGAACTATACGAAAGGTGATTACAACCTAGTCAGAGGCGAGTCCACTGATCTAATTGAGCTTATTGCCACAAGCCATGCCCATCTAAATGAGCCACCATATGATGGAACCCCCAAAAACCTTTACCAGAAAATAATATTCTGGATGTATGAAATACTGAGGCACCCCAACGACTCAGGTGAAAGTTTCGCAAACCTTAAAAAAGTGTCAATATTTTTCACTGGCATATCGTTACCTGCCCGTATCACCGCCTTCCTGCAATGTAAGCAGGACTATATTTTTGACGACGAACTAGATATACAGTCTAACTTGGCTGCCATTTCCGGCCGAACAGATAATCCAAAAAACTGGAAGATCTATCAAAAACTAAACCGAAATTTCGCTTTGCCCATTGATACTAATGACTTAACGTCAAAATTGTACAAGTCTTTATCCCTTGATTATGAGCACGGCGTCGCAGCCTTAAGCTCCCTTGGACTACCCAAGTATCGAGAAGAAGCCTATAAAGGACACTTAGCATCAAACGATAGAAAACTCTCCATTGCGGCCGACCATTATAAAAACTCGATTAACCATGGCAATGACTATGTGAAAAATCGAGGATACAAATACCTGTTTAAGTCACTTTTTGATAACTCGAATTTTTCGGACTGTGCAAAGCTACTAGTGGAAATCCACTTGAGTGGCATTGACGTGCTTTCAACTTATCCGGTAGCTCAGTTAGCCGAGAAACTTTTAGAAGACTATAAATTAACAAGCGATGTCACTACGGCAATTGTATTAAAACTTGCCTCGCTTTTAGATCAAGACTGGGAAAAGCCGCTATCCGACATCTATGAAAACATAATGGACTCCATGGATGTAGATAAACCATCCAGCATTTCGACAGTAGTCTTCCCAGGAAGCCCAAACGAATTAGTGTTTTTCTATAGACACATATGTGTTACGCGAATTCTTGGTGATACTACAGCTTTTACATCTCCAGAGGACATAGATCAAGAGAGGATATCAATATGTCAAAAACTAATCGAACTGGACCCACCCAACGCAAGCGCATACTCAGCAGAAATACGTAGCATAACAAGAGACAGCAAGGTCTCCGCAGCAATAAAGCAAATTGAAGCAAGCAATATCTATGTAGATGAAGAAGGAGTAAAAGTCGCCACCGATAATAACATTAAAGAGCGATATATAAAGTACATGGAGTTGATGTCCTCCCCTGAAAAGGATGCAAAAACACAGGAACTCGCCAAAAACATAGAAAAGATAATTGGCGACAAAATTGATGTTAAGAATATGGAGTTCCCTGCGGTAGATCGAAAGGGAATACTGAGCAATATGATCCACCATTTTGTCCAAAATTTTGCTCTACATCCGGCCTACGGTTTGGATACACACCTGAGCTCAGGTATTCGCCACGGGAAATTTGAAGGACATCTCCGTAACCCCTTGGCAACTCATGATCTCCTTTGTAGTAGAGATAAAGGACGCATAATATTTCCAGTTGGCTGGGACGAGAAAATCCCAGACATGTCACCTCAAGAAAGATTATTCTTGTTTAAAGCTCTTGAGCGATTCACAGTAAAGATTGAATCATTAATAGACAATTTTTTACTGCACCTACTACATATTAGAACTGAGACTCAACCAGTTGGCATGTTCAATATGTTTGCATCTGAAGACGAGCGCTCCGAAATTAGAGAGAAAATCTCAATATGCTCCGACCACAAAGAGTTTATCGAAGTACTTCTCGAATTTAGCTGGGAATTAACCACTAGATCACTATCGAAAATTCAGACAGAGATTGATGTATCACTCAGAAAAAGCGTAATTAACGCCTTTGATTTATTGCTCAACACAATATCCAACAATGAAATATACACACCAGTAATTAAATCAATAATCAACTCAAGAATTGAGGCTGACAAAGTAATAAGTGAAGTTAAAGCCTGGTTCAAAAAGCCGATCAAAGCTCGTCACGACCCATTCGATTTGGACTTAGCACTAGACGTTGGATCAAAACAGATAGAAAACTGTTACGCCAAGCATAAAGCATACGTAACCAGAGAAATAAACACCTCAGTAAAATTTCAAGGCAAGTATATTGGCGGCGTTGTTGAGGTTATTTTCATACTCTTTCAAAATGTTCTTCTACACAGCGGGCACGGAGAGGGGGATTATCATATAATCTTTACAACAAATAAAAATGGTGGGGATTTAACCATTTCCGTAACAAGCAATGTATCGACTGAAACAGATTTAGCTGAGTTGAGTAAAATGGCTGCGTGCGCTGTGGCTAAGTACAACGACAAACTGCTACCGATGGCACGCAAAGAGGGTGGCTCTGGCCTATCAAAAATATGGCGAATTATGAACTATTACCTCAAAAAAACAAGTAATATCTCACTAGAAGTTAGCGATAACGGCCAGTTCACTACTACGCTCACTATCCTTAACGTTGAGGACCTACTATGTTAGTTCATATCATTGAGGATGACGAATTAAAAGCAAGCCGTATTTTAGATTTTTTAAAATCTCAGCATCCCGATTACACTTTCAAAGTAAGTGGAAGCTACCAGAGCGGATTGAAATCCATGGAGGAGGAAACCCCCGACTTTGTTATACTCGACATGACGCTACCTAATTTCGACTACGCCCCTGATCAAAGGGATAGACGAATGCGCCCTTTGGGCGGGTACGACCTAATGAGGAAATTAAAGCGTAAATCATATTCTACGAAAGTAATCATCGTTACACAGCTACCTTCTTTTGATGAAGACAAAAAGAAACTTTCATTTGAAGAAGTGGCGGAGCGGTGTAGACATGAGTTCCCCGATACATTCGTCACAGGCATCTACTTTGACCAAAGTGATATTTCATGGCAGCGCGAATTAATAAGCGCAATCAATTCATTAAACTCAAGGGATGAGATATGATTCGAATTCTGCTAACTGAAGATGAGCAAGAAAAACGAAGATTAATTACCAAGGAGCTAATAAGCACACCAGGCGTCACTATTGACCAAATTGACGTTGCTGTAGATGTGATGGAAGCTAAGAAATTACTAAAAAAAAGAAAGTACGACCTGCTAATCTTGGACCTCAACCTTCCTTCGCGCGCAGGAGAAATAGCAGAGAAGAATTCTGGGCTTGCTATTTTAGATTTCATAAAAATTAATAAGTCAGCAATAAAGCCAACTTATATAGTTGGCATGACGGCATATGAGGAAGCTGCTGCGGAGGCCGAAGATGAGTTCAGTTCACCACTTTGGAAGCTTGTTAGATTCTCATTTAGAGATATGACGTGGGCAACATCACTAACAGCAGCGGTACAGTACATAGTTAGCTCTCATGCGCCACCATATATATGTGATGGCTCCTCGTTCCACACTGATCTTGGAATATTTGTCGCGCTAGATAGCGAAGAACTAAAAAGCATCTTAGACATTGAAATACCATGGGAAAAAATCACAGTCGCACACGACTCATTGACTTACTACACTGGAATATTCAAAAGTGAAGATAAAGAGCTGAGCGTGGTGGTAGCTGCAGCTCCAAAAATGGGTATGCCTGCAGCGGCCGTAGTTACAACAAAACTAATTTCTACATTTAGGCCTAAGTATCTCGCAATCACAGGGATTTGTGCAGGAATTAGAAGTAAGGTAGCGATGGGAGACCTACTAATCGCTGACCCTTCATTTGATTGGGGAAGCGGAAAATGGGAAAAATCTGGCGACACAGTTGAGTTCAAGCCGGCCACATACCAATGGCGACTTGACCCAAATCTTAGTGCAAGCCTTAAGCAGTTCTCAAGCGATCCAGATATTTTGCGAGAAAGCCACAGAAATTTTGATGGAAAAAAGCCAACTCAATTACCGAAAGTGCATATCGAGGCTATGGCAAGTGGTGCAGCTGTGCTTCAGTCACAAGACCATATGGATATGATTCGAAAGCAGCATAAAAATCTGATCGGGATTGAAATGGAAACTTACTCAGTTTTCACAGCTGCAGCGTATGCATCAGATCCAAAGCCAACATGCTTCTCAGTTAAGTCGGTCTGCGACTTTGGTGATGACCACAAAGATGACAATTACCACGAGTATGCTGCCTATATAAGCGCAAGGTTCTTATACAAATTCGCAATCGACACGCTAGAACCGGTTTTCGAGAAGATGACTGAATAGAAATACTGCTATCACGCCAACGCCCAAGGACGGGCTTTTGATAACAGTAGCGTCTTACGTAATAGCACCTTACGCCCTAATAGCACTACAACAATCTATGACAAGCACAGTTCAAGCCTATAATGAAGAAACCTATGAACTTGTGTATATATTTGAATACTCTTTTTTCATACAACAGCTCATTCGCCTCTAGCACCCAGAGAGCATCCAGTCGATATGCAAGTTTTTGACGGGATAGTTTTAGAGGTACCGCAAGAATATAGTTCAGAAAAAGGCTGTACTTTCAATGAGTTGTATATTGATTCGACTCCTGGTGCCGCATCTAAATCACCTGCATACCAACGAATACCTCCAAGGCCACCACAACCCGCCCTTTGGCAATTTCTTCGTTATGACGTTTTACCTACCACTCGCTCTGCCGCCTTGCGATAAGCCTGTTCTCGCTCGCGCTTATCCACAGCTACCACAAAAACAACAACCTCCTGATCGATCACCTCGTAGACCAATCGGTAGCCGCTGCTGCGCAGCTTGACCTTGTAGCAGTCCGGCAAGCTATGCAGCCGGTTCGCTTCGATCCTCGGATTCAGTAAAACCGAGATGAGTTTTTTCTTGAGTTGCTGCCGGACCGTATCCCCCAGCTTCTGCCATTCCTTTAGCGCTCGCGCATCGAACTCAAGGCTATAGGTCATCCAGAGAAACCTTCACTCGCTGAGGGTCGGCAAGGCGCTCGCGAACGGTCGCTAGCAGCGCCTCATCCTCATCGGTCATGAGGACAGGTTTAAAAGGCAGCTGCCCGCGCTCGGCGACGTACTGCAATGCTTGGCGCATAAGCTCGGAGGGCGTAACACCCAACCGCTCAAGCTCACGATAGGCTCGGATTTTGAGATCGTCGTCGATACGAACATTGATGGAGGCCATGGTCGCTTGCTCACTGTAATGACAATGGTCTTTACAGTGACGTAATTCCGGGCACCAGACAAGTGGCTTAGAGCACAAGCCGACGAAGGACAAAGCCCAGAGAGCGCGAGTACAAGCTCTTCGGCAGCGAAGGCCTGGCCGCCCTTGGCAGCTATCCGGTGGTCGGGATGGGGACGGCATGGATCCCATCCCCCTCTAGTCAGAAATCCAAACGCAACACAGTGCGCCAGAAGTTCTTCAGCGGAGAACGCCAGTGCTTGCGCCAGTTACGCTCCCACCAGTCGTCTTCGTTCTTCACCACGTCCTCAAGGTCGCTACCCGTGACAGCAGCAGCATGCTGGCGGAACATCATCGGGAACACACAATGTTGCCGGATCCGTCGCTTGAACATCACGTCCACGGGCGTGCCGTCGTACGGCGTCTGCGCCAGGATGGCGCAGCCTTTGCGTGAAAGCACGTATGCATGAAGGGCCACCACGCGGCCCCGGGCAATGAACGGGAACCAGGTCAACCAGGTTCGGCCCATGCTGTAGCCGAGGTGCAAGGCCTCGAATCGATGGCGACGCATGAAGCGGTTTACCCAGGCGATCCGCGAGGCTTTCAGCTCGTAGGGCATCACGTCATCTTCAAAAATCAGAATCCGCTCCAGGCCCTCCTCGAGCGCGCGCTGGGCGAGTTGCTGGTGAGACTCGTAGCAGCCGCGCTTGGGGTCGCCGTGCTTCTGCACGACATGAAATATCACTTGGTTGTCGAGCACCTTGCCAATGCTCTTCCTGAACAACTCACGCCTGTCACTCCGTGCATCGAGCGAGATGCAATAGACGGCGTCAACATCGAAATGAATCCTGCCCACCAATCAATCCCTTTAACTAATGCCTGTCATATGGTGGTGCTGAATAGAGCGGCAATAATATCGGGAGAATCTGGTATCACAAAGCCATGTTTGCGTTGTCTACCTGGGCGCATCCGGTGGCTGTCCGCGCAGGTCGTCGAACAGCGAGGGGTCGAGGTTGGCCAGGGTGTTTGACATGGGGCCTCCTCAGAGCGTGCCGATGCGGTCCAGCTCGCGCTTGAGCTGGTCGCGGTCGAGGGTATCCGGATGCAGCGCGAAGAACGCCTCGAAACGCCGTTGAATAAGCGCGAGGGTTGCCCGGAACGCGCCGTCGACCGCGGCTTCGTCGCCCACCACGTCGGAAGGGTCTTCCAGCCCCCAGTGGGCCTTGAGCGCGGGGCCGAAGTACACGGGGCACGCTTCACCAGCGGCCTTGTCGCAGACGGTGATGACGATGTCTGGCGGGTTGCCTTCGAAGGCTTCGTTGCCCTTGCTGCTCAGGCCGTCGATGGCGATGCCGGCTTGCTGCAGGGTCTGCAGGCTGCGCGGCAGCACCTGGCCTCGTGGGAAGCTGCCGGCGCTGATGGCTTGGTAGCCTTGCGGGGCGAGGTGGTTGAACAGGGCTTCGCACAGAATGCTGCGACAGCTGTTGGCAGTGCACATGAACAGGATTCGCATCGCTCGCTCCCCGCCGCGTGGCGGTTTTCAAAGGCCCAGGCGCAGTGCCAGGGCGGAAAGGGTGATCAGCAGCACCGGCAGGGTCAGCAGGATGCCGACCTTGAAGTAGTACCCCCAGGTGATGCGCATGCCTTTGCGGGCCAGCACGTGCAGCCAGAGCAAGGTGGCGAGGCTGCCTATGGGGGTGATCTTCGGGCCGAGGTCGCAGCCGATGACGTTGGCGTAGATCATCGCGTCGCGCACCAGGCCTTCGGCGCCGCTGGCCTGGATCGACAGGGCGCCGACCAGCACGCTGGGCATGTTGTTCATCACCGACGACAGCAACGCCGCAATCAGGCCGGTGCCGAGGGTGGCGGCCCACAGGCCGTGGGCTGCGAGGCGGTCGAGCACGCCGGCCAGGGCGTCGGTCATGCCGGCGTTGCGCAGGCCGTACACCACCAGGTACATGCCCAGCGAGAACACCACGATCTGCCAGGGCGCTTCGCGCAGCACGCGGCGGGTGGAGATCACGTGGCCGCGGGCGGCAACGGCGAACAGCACGGCGGCGCAGGCGGCGGCCACGGCGCTGACCGGGATGCCCAGCGGTTCGAGCACGAAAAGCCCCACCAGCAGCGCCAGCAGCACCACCCAGCCGACGCGGAAGGTCGCGCGGTCGCGGATGGCCAGGGCCGGGGCCTTGAGGTCATCCAGGGCATAGCGCGCCGGGATGTCGCGCCGGAAGTACAGGAACAGCACCAGCAGGGTGGCGGCCACCGCCGCCAGGTTGACCGGCAGCATCACCGAGGCGTAGGCGCCGAAGCCCAGCCCGAAGTAGTCGGCCGAGACGATGTTCACCAGGTTCGACACCACCAGCGGCAGGCTGGCGGTATCGGCGATGAAGCCTGCGGCCATGACGAAGGCCAGGGTCGCGCCGGGCGAGAAGCGCAGCGCCAGCAACATCGACATGACGATGGGGGTGAGGATCAGCGCGGCGCCGTCGTTGGCGAACAGTGCCGACACCGCCGCGCCGAGCAGCACGATGAAGGCGAACAGGCGGCGTCCGTCGCCGCGTGCCCAGCGCGCCACGTGCAGGGCGGACCACTCGAAGAAGCCGGCCTCATCGAGCAGCAGGCTGACGATGATGATGGCGATGAAGGTGGCCGTGGCATTCCAGATGATCGCCCAGACGGCGGGAATGTCGTGCAACGACACCGCGCCGAACAGCAGCGCCAGCAGCGCGCCGAAACTGGCGCTCCAGCCGACACCGAGCCCCTTGGGCTGCCAGATGACCAGGATGAGGGTGAAGACGAAGACGCAGGCGGCGATCAGCATCGGCAGGACCTCGTCCACTCAGCAGCAGGCAGCGGCACGGACGGGGCGATCGTCCATGTGCTGCAGGCGGGCGATGTTGTCCTGGAGCCAGGCGCCATTGGCCTGGGCGGTGACCTGCAACAGCTCGCCGACCCAGGCGGGCAGTTCAGGGTTGAGGCGGTAGTACACCCACTGCCCCTGGCGGCGGTCCAGCAACAGGCCGGCGCTGCGCAACTGGGCGAGGTGGCGGCTGATTTTCGGCTGGCTGTCGTCGAGGGCGCACATCAGTTCGCACACACACAGTTCGCCAAGACGGGCGATCAGCAAGGTGGCGCGGACGCGGGTCTCGTCGGCGAGGGACTTGAAGACCTGGGTGGGGGTGATCATGAGGGGGCACCTGAACATATGGAAATCCGAATATATGGATTTCCATATGCATATTGCAACAGGTGCGGGTGTTTCGTCAGAACGCCGTGCTGACCGTCAGCGACAGGTTGCGCGGATCGCCATAGATCGCTCCGGCGTAGAAGCCGTAGCGGGTGTAGTAGTGCTTGTCGAACAGGTTGTTGGCGTTGAGGCTGACGCTGGTGTCGTCGGTCAGCTGGTACTTGGCCATGGCATTCCAGATCGCATATCCCGACCAGTTGACGTCGCTTGAGCTACGGCTGACACCGTTGGTCGGCTGGCCGGCCGGGGTGGACAGCGCGCGGATGTTGGTCTGCGCGGTGACGCCGGTGCCGAGGGTCAGGCGGTCGAGCGGGCCGGACAACCGGTAGGTGGTCGAGGCCTTGAACAGGTGCGACGGATCGCTGCGCCCGTCGCTGTCGAGGCGGCGGAAGTGCAGGTAGGTGTAGCCGGCATAGACGTTCCAGTTCTCGGTCAGGGCGCCTGCGAGTTCCAGGTCGATACCGTCGGTTTCCTGGCCGGAACCTGCCTTGTAGGCGGTGGCGCCGGTCGGGGTCAGCAGGTCGCCGTCGGTGACTGCCTTGTTCTCCTGCTTGGTGCGGAAGTACGCGGCGGATGCGTTCAGGCGGCCGTCGAACCAGGCGGCCTTGATGCCAGTCTCGTAGCTCTGGCCGCGGATCGGCTCGACCTTGGTGCCGCTGGCGGTCTCTTCAGTCTGCGGGTTGAAGATGTCGGTGTAGCTGGCGTACACCGAGTAGGTGTCGTTGAGGTCATACACCGCGCCCAGGTAAGGGGTGACGATGCCGTTGTTCTGCTGGTTGCTGCGCACGCCGCTGACGTTGCGGGTGGTGGCCGAGTAGTCGGTGCTGCGCACACCGAGGATTACCGACAGCGGGTCGGTGATGCTCAGGCGAGTGGCCGCGTACATGCCTTGAAGGCGGGTGGTGGTCTTGCTGTGACGGCCAGTCCGCGAGGCGAGCATGTCGTAGTCGCTGTCCACGCCATTGAGCCAGTTGCTCAGCGGCAGGCCGTTGTTGGCGCGGAACTGGCAGCCCAGGGCCGGGGCGCTGACGCTGTTGGCGCTGACCATGGTGCAGGTGTATTCCGGCGACCAGGCCACAGTGCGGCTGTCGTTGTAGCCGACCATCGCCTGGTGGGTGCGGCCGAACATCTGGAACGGGCCAGACAGGTCGATCTGCGCCGATTGCTGGGTGGTGTCGCTGGAGCTGTGCAGGCCGTTGAGCACCGCACCGCTGCCATCCTGATCCCAGTAGCCGCCATAGACACCGCGCCCGGACGAGTTGACCTTGGCCAGGCCGCGGTGGTTGAGGGCATCGCTGGTGCTCTGCGAGCCTTTCAGGTCCAGGGTCCAGTCGTTGTCGAAGTGGTGCTGCAGCGAGCCGAAGGTGGTGCGGGTGATGTACTCGCCGAAGCTCCAGCTGGGCACCACGTTGGTGCTGCGCGGCAGGTCGGTCTTGCTGCCGTCGCCATACCAGATCGGGATGTTGGCGCCCCAGCCGCCACCGACCACCTTGTTGTATTCGTACTGGTAACCGGCACCGAGGGTGGTGGCGTCGTCCAGGTCGAACTCGAAGTTGGCCAGCGCTGCGCGGGCGCGCTCGGACTGATTGTCACGGAACGAGTTGGCGTCCTGCTGGGTGACTACGAAGCGCGAGCGCAGGCGGCCGTCTTCGGAGAGCGGCAGGTTGAGGTCGGCGCCCAGGCGGCGTTTGTCCCAGCTGCCGTAGGTGGCGTATGCGCTGCCGCCGAAGGTGCGGGTCGGTGCCTTGCGGATCAGGTTGACCGTTGCCGACGGGTCGCCGGTGCCGCCGAGCAGGCCGTTGGCGCCACGCACGATGTCGATGCGCTCGTACAGGTCCAGGTTCAGCGCGTTGCCGCTGCCGCTGAAGTCAGAGCCGCCGGGGAACTGCAGGCCATCGATCTTCCAGTTGCTGATCGAATAGCCACGGGCGCGGAAATCGGTACGCCCGCCGACTTCCATCTTGCTCATGCTGATCCCCGGTGCAGTGTCGAGCGCCTGCTCGATGCTGTGCACATCGCGGTCGTCCATCTGCTGGCGGGTGATGCTGGTCACCGACTGCGGGGTCTGGCGCGGGGTCAGGTTCAGGCCGGTGGAGCTGCGCGTGCTCTCGACGGTATAGCCGAGCTGGCCGGCGGCGTCGGCACTGGGCAGCGCGCTGTCTTCGATGTTGGTGGCGCCCAGCTCCAGGGGCTGGGGATCAGCCGCAAAGGCACCTGCAGACAGACTGAAGGCGATACACAAGGCAAGCGGTGAGAGGCGGCTGCCGCCGCGGGTGAAGCGGGCGCAGGCGCCGGGGATGCTCTGAGGTTTCATTTGGGAAGGCTTCGTATTCGCAGATGGTTTTTGCTACGATTCTAGGGATGTGCCCTCTGGGCTCCATGCCCGGCTTGTACGGGGATGTAATGGAACGTAACGGGCGCTGCATGGGCGCCCCCGACAGGTGTCCCCCGCAATGAGCACGACCTTGCTGGTCGTCGACGATGACGACGAGATCCGCGAACTTCTCTGCGATTACCTTACCGATGCCGGCTATCAGGTACTGGCTGCCGCCGATGGCGAGCAGATGCGCCAGCAGCTGGCGCGACACAAGGTCGAGCTGGTGGTGCTCGACCTCATGCTGCCCGGCGAGGATGGCCTGAGCCTGTGCCGCCAGTTGCAGGCGCAGCCGGGCCTGGCGGTGATCATGCTGTCGGCCAAGGGCAGCACGCTGGATCGCATCATCGGCCTGGAAGTGGGCGCCGACGACTACCTGTCCAAGCCCTTCGAACCCCGTGAACTCATTGCCCGCATCAAGGCCGTCCTGCGCCGCCCGCAGCGCCTCGACACCCCGAGCGAAGAGCCCGCCAGCCAGGCGCAGCAGTTCGCAGGGTTCAGCCTCGACCATATCAAGCGCCTGCTCACTCATCCCGACGGCCAGGCCCTCACCCTGCCCCGCTCCGATTACCGCGTGCTGCGCGAGCTGCTCGAGGCCAACAACCGCGTGGTATCGCGCGATCACCTGACGCGCAGCGCCTTTGGCCGGGACCACCTGCCCGACGACCGCTCGGTGGACATGTGCATCAGCCGCCTGCGCCAGCACCTGCGCCGCGCCGCCAATGGCAGCGCGCAGATCCTCACCATTCGCAACGAAGGCTACCTGCTCAGCATCGCCTGCGAGCCAGGCGCCTGAAGTGCGCCTGCTGCGCCGCCTGTGGCCACGGACGCTGTTCGGCCAACTGCTGCTGATCATGATCAGCGGCACCCTGCTGATCCAGTTGATGTCCAGCAGCATCTGGTTCGACGTGCGCTTCGCCCAGGTGTTCGAGGCCCCGGTGCGGTTGATCGCTGCGCGCAGTGCGCCGCTGATCGCCCAGGCCGACTGCCATGCCGGGCAGTTGCAGGTGCCGGCGCACTATCACCTGCGCTGCGCCGAATCACTGCCTGAAGCCCAACGTGATGATCGACGCGGGCGGCACCGCATCGAACTGCTGCTGCACCAGGCGCTGGCCTACGAACTCGGCCACGACCAGCCGGCGCGCCTGCTGAAGGTGCAATTGACCGATGAGCTTGGTCAGCCGATCGTCTGGCGCAGCCTGTTCGGCCTGCGTACCGCCCAGGCGCACCTGCAGTTCGCCGTGCCGATGGAGGATGGCCACTGGCTGGTGATCGACGGCGAAGAACTGCAGGGCTGGAGTGGCGAGTCGGCCTGGGTGCTGATCAGCGACTATCTGCTGCGCGTCTATGCCCTGCGCATCGTCGCCGTGCTGCTGGTGTGCCTGGTGGCCGTGCGCCTGTGCCTGCGCCCGCTGCGACGCCTGGCCGATGCCGCTCGTGGCCTGGGGCGCAACCTGGAGCAGCCGGCCCTGCCCCTGGAAGGCCCTGAGGAAGTGCGCCAGGCAGCGCAGGCGTTCAACGCCATGCAGCAGCGGCTGATCGCCATGGTCAACGACAAGGCCTACTTTCTCGCCGCCGTCTCCCACGACCTGCGTACGCCCCTGACCCGCATGCGCCTGCGCCTGGAGCGGTTGGAGGATGGCGAACACAAAGAGCGTCTGCGCCAGAACATCGCGCAGATGGATGCCATGATCGGCCAGGTACTGGACTACCTGCGGGCCGGCGAGCAGCAGAACCTGCAGGAGGTGGACCTGGACCGACTGGTGGCGCGCCTGTGCGCCGACTTGGCCAGCGCCGAAGAGCCGCTGCCGATCCAGGGTGAAGTGGGCAAGGTGAAGGTCGATGCCTTGCTGATGCAGCGGTGCCTGCAGAACCTGCTGGTCAATGCCCTGCGTTATGGCAAGGCGGTTTCGCTGCGGCTCGAGGCGGATACGGCGCAGGTGCGGATTCATGTCGAAGATCGCGGGCCAGGTATTGCCGCGGGCCTGCTGGACACCGTGACCGATCCGTTCGTGCGTGGAGAGGGTTCGCGCAACCAGGTGTCCGGTGGGTATGGCCTTGGGTTGAGCATTGCCCAGCGGATTGCGGCCAGCCATGGCGGTGAGTTGCGGCTTTCCAACCGCGATGGCGATGGGCTGAAAGCGACTGTGGTGTTGCCACGCTAGCACCAGCCCGCCCACAGCGCACACCTCAAGCCCCCCATTGCCAAACCCTGCCCAAAAGAGTTCAAATCGCACTAATTCCCATTAACAACTACCCTCCCCCATGCCCCCCACCGATTCTGCCCTGCGCTCCGCCACCGAGGCTCTCTACCTCACCCACAGCGCCTGGCTGCGTGGCTGGCTGCGCAAGCGTCTGGACTCCACCAGCGATGCCGCCGACCTGGTACAGGACACCTTCGTGCGGGTCATCAAGGCGCGTCGTGCCCTGGATATCCGCAAGCCGCGCCAATATCTGAGCACCGTCGCCAAAGGTCTGGTCATCGACCTGTTCCGCCGCCGGGCGCTGGAGCAGAGCTATCTCGAGGCGCTGGCCTCCCTGCCCGCCTGCGACCACCCATCCGAGGAAGACCAGGCGATCGTTCTGGAAACCTTGATGGAAATCGATCGCATGCTAGACAGCCTGGGCGACAAGGTGCGTCAGACGTTCATCCTGTCGCAGTTCGAGGGGCTGACGTATCCGCAGATCGCCGAGCGCCTGGGCGTCTCGGTACGCACGGTGAACAACCACATGGCCAAGGCGATGGAGCAGTGCTGCCTGATGCGCCTGGGGCTGCTGTGAGCACCGTGTCATCACCGTTGAGCACAGCGCAGCGCGAGGCGTTGCGCTGTGCGGCGCAGTGGTATGCGCGGCTGTCGTCGGGGCTCGAGGATGCGGGCGAGCAGCAGCGCTGGCAGCGCTGGCACGATGCAGATCCTCTGCACCAGCAGGCCTGGCAACAGGTTGAGGCAGTTCGGCGGATGGTCGAGGGGGTGCCACGGCAGATTGCAGCGCCGGCCCTGCGTCAGGCGCGGGAGTCGCGCAGGCGGGTGCTGCGTCAGTTGCTGGTGCTGGCGGGCGTCGGTGTGGTGGGTGTGGGCGGCTGGAGAAGCGAACTGCGAACAACGCTGATGGCCAGCCTGCACACCGGGGTCGGTGAGCAGCGTGAGGTGGTGCTGGAGGATGGCAGCCAGATCCTGCTGGACAGCCGTTCGGCGCTGGATGTGCGCTTCGACGCAGCGCAGCGTGTACTGCGTCTGCTGAGCGGGCGGGTGCTGGTGCAAACGGCCGCCGATGCCCTGGGGCGTCCGTTTCTGGTGGAGGTGGCCCAGGGGCAGGTGCAGGCGTTGGGCACCCGCTTCACGGTCGAGGCCGACGAGCGCTTCTGCGAGGTGACGGTGCTGGAAAAGGCCGTACAGGTGCGTCCGCTGAACAGCGCACAAACCCTGCGTCTGGAAGCGGGTCAGCAGGTGCGGTTCGATCGCTCTCGGCTTGGCGAGCCGTGGCGCAGCGACGCTTCGGTGGCGTCGTGGCAAACGGGTAGCCTGATAGCAATCAACCGGCCGCTGGGCGACTTGCTGGAAGAACTGTCGCGCTACCGGCGTGGCTGGCTGCGCTGTGATCCATCGATTGCCGGGCTGCGGATTTCCGGGGCCTTTCCGCTACACGACATCGACCTCGCCCTCGCCGCATTGGCCAGCGGTTTCGAGCTGCGCATCGTGCGGCGTACCGATTACTGGGTCAGTGTCATGCCTCGGGTCGGTTGAGGCGTTGCAAAAAAATCCTCATCTGCGTTGCACTTTTTTCTCACGTCCTTCGGCCATTGCTCAGACATCTGCCGTTTGAGCGGATCAATTGGGGGAGGACCATCATGACGTACCCGTATGCGCGCCGACTGAAACCGGTGGCCGCAGCCATTCGCCTGGGCTTTTGCAGCGTAGTCCTGACTACGCTGCCGGCGTTCGCCCATGCAGCCGAAGTCAGTGAGCTGCGCCAGTACCAGATTCCTGCCGGCAGCCTGACGGAGGCGCTCAGCGCCTTTGCATCGGCCTCGGGCAGTGCCTTCTCCTTCGATGCCGCCTTGACCGACGGCCATCGCTCGCCGGGGCTGCAAGGCCGCTACAGCGTTGCCCAGGGCTTCGCGCTGCTGCTGCAAGGCACAGGGTTGCAGGTGGTCGCGCAGAGCAATGGCAGTTATGTGCTGCGCCCGTCGCCGCGCAATGACGGCTCGCTGGAGCTGGACGCCACGACCATCTCCAGCCAGCGCCTGGACGCCACCTCCGAAGGCACCGGGGCCTACGCCGCGCGGGCGGTGACCATCGGCAAGGGCACACACACGCTGCGCGAGACACCCCAGGCGGTGACCGTGCTGACCCGCAAGTACATGGACGACCAGAACATCAACACCATCGACCAGGCGATGGAGAAAACCCCGGGTATCGCGGTGTACGAATCGCCCATGGGCGGCAAGTACTTCTATTCGCGTGGTTTCATGATGCAGGGCCAGTACCAGTACGACGGCGTGCCGCTGGATGTGGGCGGCGAGTACGTACAGGCCAACAGCTTCTCGGGCGACATGGCCTACTACGACCGGGTCGAAGTGCTCAAGGGCGCGGCGGGCATGATGAAGGGCTCGGGCAGCTCGGCGGGCGGGGTCAATTTCGTGCGCAAACGCGGCCAGAGCACGCCCACCACCAGCCTGAGCCTGTCGGCGGGCTCCTGGGACAACTACCGCAGCCAGATCGACACCGGTGGCCCGCTCAACGCTTCGGGCACGCTGCGTGGCCGGGCGGTGGTAGCGTTGCAGGATCGCCAGTACTTCTACGACCTGGGTAAACGCAAGGACCAGATCCTCTACGGCGCCCTGGACTACGACCTGACGCCGGATACCACCCTGGGCTTAGGCATCGCCTACGAGAGGCTCGACGCCCGGCCCTGCTGGCACGGCCTGCCAAGGGGGAGCGATGGCAAGGACCTGAAGCTGAGTCGCTCGACCTGCCTGGGCGCTTCGTGGAACACCTGGGACAGCCAGCGCACCACGGTGTTCGCCGACCTCAAGCACCAGTTGAACGATGAGTGGGCGTTCAAGTTCGCCGGGGCCTGGACCCACAACGACCAGGACATCAAGTACGCCCTTTCCGAGACCCCTGGCGGGGTGCCTGCAGGTGCGACCTCGGCGCCATCCTCGGTGTACTCGGGCCTGTTCGACTATGACCAGACCGACTACGGTTTCGACGCGTACCTGGATGGCAAATTCGATGCCTTCGGCCTGCAGCATGAGTTGGTGGTAGGCGCCAACGCCAGCCGCGCCCAGACCCGCGACCACTGGGCGCTGATCAACATGACCGGCCTACTCGGCGCATCGCAGGATCCGCTCAATCCCAACCCGCACATCCCCGAGCCCAGCGATGGCTTCTACGCGCCCAACGCTTACCGTGGCGGCCCCTTCCCGACCGAGACCGACACCCGGCAATTCGGCACCTACGCCACGCTTCGCCTGAAGCTGGCCGAGCCGTTGACCCTGGTGCTGGGTTCGCGCGTCAGTTGGTACCGCAACAGTCGTGACTCCTACACCCAGGCATGGGATTACTGGCAGCACGACCGCAGCCAGGAGAACGGTGAAGTGACGCCATTCGGCGCGCTCATCTACGACCTGAACGACAACTGGTCGGTCTACACCAGCTATGCCGCGATCTTCCAGCCGCAGAGCACTTACACCGACCAGGCAGGCAGCCCCTTGCAGCCCAAGACCGGCGCGAGCTACGAGCTGGGGATCAAGGGCGAACTGCTGGATGGGCGTGTGAACACCTCGTTCAACCTGTTCCGCACCATCGAGGAACATCGCGCGGAGGCCAACTACGACAGCAGCTGCCCAGGGTCTTCGGACGGCTTCTGCTACAGCGATGTGGGCAAGGTCCGGGCACAGGGCTTCGAGGCCGAAATCAGTGGCGAGGTGATCGAGCGCTTGCAGGTGCTGGCGGGCTATACCTACACCCAGACCAAGTACCTGGACAGCACCAGTGCCAATCCGCAGGAGCCGGCGTTTTCGACCACCTACTTCCCGCGCCATCTGTTCCGGGCCTCGGCGGACTACCAACTGGCGGGAGCACTGGAGCGCTGGAGCGTGGGTGCAGGGGTAACGGCGCAGAGTGATGTCGCGTTCCGGGATGGCAATATCAGGCCCGTGGCGGTGAAATCCGTCCAGCCGGGGTATGGCATCTGGAGTGGACGGATCGGCTATCGGATCGACGAGAACTGGTCGCTGGCGCTCAATGGCAACAACCTGTTCGACAAGAAGTACTACCAGAGTGTGGGGGCGGTTTCGTGGGGTAACTTCTATGGTGAGCCGCGCAACTTCACAGTGACGCTGAGAGGCAACTTCTGATGTAGGGCTTCATTCCCAAGGCCCGTGAACTAAGTGTGGGAGCGCACTTGCCCGGAACTGTCAGTTTTTTGTGTTCGGGCCGGCAGTGGCCTGCCGCCAGGCAGGCCCTGATTTTCAACAGGACAAAATTTCTGACACCGTGGCCGCTACAATCCCAAACCTTGAACCCCTTCCCCCAATGCGATATAGCTAAAAAGGCACCCATAACGAAAAGAGGCTAACCACGCCCCCATGCACGAGATCACACGTATCCGTCGGCCGCATGGCCCGCTTGCCAATCTGATCGGCAAGTCTACCGGGCCCTTCCCTGCCGCCGTTTCCAGCCTCGGCTGTTCCCCGCTCTCGACACTCTTCCACACCCTGTCGATCCCGCCCCGCGATGTCCTGCTGGCGCACAAGCGCAAGCGCCCCGTGCCTCCGCCTGCCTGCTGACCCCTGAAGTTTCCGCGCTTCCACCGCCCTCGGCTCGTTGCCGCTCGGGGCTGGGGAAGTCTTGCCCTTCTTCCGTGATCACAGGACTTTTTCATGACTACTCGCGTCGCCATCATCGGCGCCGGCCCTTCCGGCCTGGCGCAACTGCGTGCCTTCCAATCCGCCCACGCCAAGGGCGCGGCCATGCCCGAAATCGTCTGCTTCGAGAAGCAGGCCGACTGGGGCGGCATGTGGAACTACACCTGGCGCACCGGCCTCGACCAGCACGGCGAGCCGGTGCACGGCAGCATGTACCGCTACCTCTGGTCCAACGGCCCGAAGGAATGCCTGGAGTTCGCCGACTACAGCTTCGATGAACATTTCGGCCGCCCGATTTCCTCCTATCCGCCGCGCGAAGTGCTGTGGGACTACATTCAGGGCCGAGTGAAAAAGGCCGACGTGCGCCAGTACATCCGCTTCGACACCGTGGTCAAGGACGTGCGCTTCGACAGTACCAGCCGCACCTTCACCCTCACCGCCCACGACTACGCCAATGGCCAGCGTTACGAACAGGTATTCGACTACGTGGTAGTCGCCAGCGGGCATTTCTCCACACCCCAGGTGCCGTCATTCCCAGGCTTCGAGCGCTTCTCCGGACGCATCCTGCACGCCCATGATTTCCGTGATGCACTGGAATTCGCCGGCAAGGATGTGCTGATCATCGGCAGCAGCTACTCCGCCGAAGACATCGGCTCGCAGTGCTACAAATACGGCGCACGCTCGATCACCAGTGCCTACCGCACCCAGCCCATGGGCTACAAATGGCCCAAGGGCTGGGAAGAGCGGCCGCAGTTGCAGCGGGTCGACGGCGACCGCGCGCACTTTGCCGACGGCTCGAGCAAGCGCGTCGATGCGATCATCCTGTGCACCGGCTACCAGCACCACTTCCCGTTCCTGCCCGACGACCTGACCCTGCGCACCGGCAACCGTCTGTGGCCGCTGGGCCTGTACCAGGGCGTGGTGTGGGAGGCCAACCCGCAGCTGATGTACCTGGGGATGCAAGATCTGTGGTACAGCTTCAACCTGTTCGACGCCCAGGCCTGGTTCGTGCGCGACGTGATCCTCGGCCGCATCGCCCTGCCCGACGCGGCCGCCATGCGCGCCGACAGCGAGCACTGGCGCGCCGAGGAAGAGGCCTTGCAGACCACCGCCTCGATGTACGAATTCCAGGGCAGCTACATCGCCCGCCTGATCGAGCAGACCGACTACCCACGCTTCGACATCGACGCGGTGAACCGCATCTTCCTCAAATGGAAGAACGACAAGAAGCACGACATCATGGGCTACCGCGACCGCTCGTACCGCTCGGTGATGACCGGCACCGCCTCGGTGCCACACCACACCCGCTGGATCAAGGCGCTGGACGATTCGCTGGAAGAGTACCTGCGTGAAACGGCGGAGCCTGGGGATGTGAAGGTACTGCGACCGGAGCGTTGAGGTAGAGATTGGTGTTGACGGGCCCGGCGCATCAGCGCCGGGTTCGGGCCTGCCGTGGCTCGACGAGCCGTCTGCGCATCTCCCTGTGCCGCTCGCTGTTGAACACCAGCAGCGCCAGCAGAGGCAAGAGCAGGATGGCAGCCAACAACATGAAATGCAGGCCGTTGCCCAACAAGCTCAGGGCGATCAGCAGCGCCATCAGCGGTACTGGCAAAACGGCCCACATTGCCCATCCATACCCACGAATCATCGCCAAGTGCCCCAGGCACAGCAGCGCCGCCAGTGCTGTACTCGAAACTATCGTGTAGACGGGATTATCCGGATGGCTGCGCCAATGCTCGTCGATCCACATGGCAAGAACCAATGCCACCGACAGCACACAGGTGAAAAAGCCCAGCAGGAACGTCGGGAAGTAACGACGCATGAACGCATGGAATTCAAGATGGCGTTGATACTCGCCCATCATCGAGACCGTCGAACTTTGAGGCGCTGGGCTTTTGAAGCTCTATCGGCTTGACGCTTGTGTCGATACTCGGCAAGTAGCACGCGCATCGCTCTGTAGCGCTTGCTGTTGAGTACCAGCAACGCCAGCAGCGCGACGACTATGATGCTCAGGAAGATCCCCATGTGCGGCCTGAAACCGTAGGTCGGCAACAGGAAAACCACGGAGCCGATACAAAGGGCGGCGACCATCCATACCCCCCAGTCACGACCTCGCACTACGGCGGCATGCGCCGTGACCAGCGTCACCACCAGCACACCAAGGCTGAGCGGATAGTTGATCTCCCGGCTGCAGTCACGGCAATAGGTACTCCACACCAAAGAGAACGTCCCGGCCATGGCGTACAGCGAGAGAAAATACCCCGCCAGGAACACCATGAAGTAGCGATCGAGAAACTTCTGAAGGTCAGGGTGCCGACTCATTACTCGAACTCCTCATAGAGCCCCAGAGCGATGCTCTTGGTCTTGTCCTGCACCGTCCCGCTGCCGACAAAACCGATGGAAGCGCCAAGCGAATCCTTGATCAATGTTTGAGTGGCGTGCTTGATCTGGGTGGGCGTGTGACGCTTGATCAGCTCACCTGTGCTCTGTTGCAGCTTGAGTTGCTTCGCGGTAAGCGAAGGATGCTTGATCGACAGCAACTCGCGGGTGAGAGCGCTACGCTGCTGACGGCTCAATGAACGGGTCAGGTCGAGCCAGTTGGCACCCGTGGCAGCCTTGCGCACCTGCAGGAAGCGAACAGTCGTGAGGGCCGAGCTGCCGACGCCGATCAACGATATACCGTCGAGCAACGGTGTGGCTGCCCTGTACCAGGCCTCCTGATCCATCGCATCATTGGCTGAAGGGTCGTTGACCTCGTTGACCGTCCTGGCAACACCGATAAAGCACTGTGCGGTACTGGCGGTTGCTGCTGCATATCCGGCAACGGTAAGCGCGAGGCTCACACCGCCGGAGAAGGGCACGGCGATAGTACCGCTGAACATGACGACCCAACCCAGGATCGCACCAGCGCAGGAGAGCGTGGTGCCTACCGCCTCCTTGACCACGCGCGACTCACGCGGGTTGGTCTGCAACTGGTTCATGAATTGCTGGGGCGCAATGTAGCGAGGCGCCTCGCGTAGGATGATGCGCTTGGGCTTGATACTGCAGATCGGCTGAAACTCGCGCAGCACGATCACGTTGTAGTCGGCATCGATATACACGACTCCCGCACCGACGATGCCAGGGTCGGCATCGATCGCCTTGAACAGCTTCTGCTGGTCGATACGCCCCTGCAGGCGCTGACGCGCCAGAAACTGCGAGGTGTTGGCCAATTCGTTGACCAGAAGGTCTTTCATGAATACGTGTCCTTACTCAGCTACAGGCTGGCCTGTCCACAGCGCAAAGCCGCTCTTTGCAGAAGCGGCCTTGCGTCGCGAAAGGGGCGCGATGCACCCCTGCCATGCCATCAAACGTTCGGGCAAGGCACCGGTGCCCAGTCACCCATGTCCGGGTTGCGGCACATGCTGTTGACCTGATCCACACCCGCTTTGGCCACTTGCTGGGCCTCGGCCTTCTTGCCGGTGGCGTTCTGCAGGGTCTTCTCGGTAGCGACTGCTTCAGTCGGCACTTTGGTGTTGGTCTTGCCCGCAGCCTGGCCCTTCTTGGTGCCAGACTTGCTGGTCGCTTTCGGTGGCTGGACCACGGCCACCACTTCCGAACGCTGCACGCCCACCTGCTTGAGGTCCTGCTCGTAGGCCTGGGTGTAGTTGTTCAGGTTCTCACCCAGACGACCGTTGACGGTGCCGAGCAGCTGGTTCGACTCGTTCAGGCCGGCAACGATCTCGGCCAGGCGCTTGCGGCCTTCGGTGTCGTTGATGCGGTTGGCCTTGCGGTTCTGGATCAGGCTGGCGAACTCACGCTGGTAGCAAGCCTGGGACGCCTTGGCGTATTGGGTGGTGCGGTCCAGGTCGGCGGCGCTCTTGTCGATGTCGGCGGCGTAGGAAGCGATGCGCTGCTTGTCGTCGCTGATCTGCTTCTGGCGCTCGGTGTAGTAGCCCGCCGCGCCGCCGACCAAGGCGCCGCCAGCAGCGCCGATGGCGGCGTTGCGACCACGGTTGTCACCGTCCACCAGGGCGCCGGTCAGGGCACCGCCTACCGCGCCGAGCAGTGCGCCGGTGGCGACCGAGCGAGTCATGTCGCCGTCAGTGGAACGCAGGTGCTGCACCGGCTCGTAGCAGTTGGGGTAGTACTCCACCTTGGTCGTTGCACCGATCTTGGAAACCGGCGAACCGGCGCAGCCGGTCAGCAGGACGCTGCTGAAACCGGCAGCCAGCAGCAGAGCGGCACGGGCCTTGGAAGCGGTGATCAGGGAGGTGCGATTCAAGCGCATGGTCGGGTTCTCTCTCGGGTTGTGCTGATCCGGCCTGCTTCATGCGGGCCGGGGTCTTTTTTCAGGGTTTCTTCAAGGTCGCGGAGCAGCCGATGCCAGCAGCTCCTTGAGGATCGTCGCCGGGTCGGCCCGCCGGTTCTGGCGGTACTCCCCGACGTGGCGGACGAACAGGGTGGCGCGGGTCTCCAGGCTCTTGCCCAGCACCGGCTTGCGCTCAAGCTCTTGCTTGACCCGCTGGAACTGCGCCTGGATCACCGCATCGGTGTAGCGCGTGCCGCTGGCCAGGTTGTCGATGTAGATCGCCAGCGCGCCGTCCAGCGCGCTGCGGCCGTTGGCGATGGCGGCGCCATACAGGCTGGCGCTGGCCTGGTCGCCGGAGGCCTGGGCCTTGGCCTGGGTGTTCTGCAGGTTGGTCAGGCGGATGTTGTAGTTGTTGATGGTCTCGGCCACGAGGGCCGCCGACTGGATCAGGTTGCCGGCCGCTTCTTCGCGCTGGCGGGCGATCAGCGAGACATTGCGCTTGAGCTCCTCGTTGACCAGCCCCAACTCGGCCTGCAGGCGCGGGTCGCTGGCGCCGGCGATGATGCCGTCCAGGCGCGTGGTCGGGTCATCGGCGGCATTGATGTCGTCGGTGAGGCCGGCCAGGCGCCCCTCTTTCTGCCATTGCTCGAACAGCTCCTGGTAGCGCGAACGCGGCGCCGACAAGGCACCGATGGCGACGCGGAAACCGGTGGTCTCGTTGCGCTGCTCAGTGCCGTCGGCACCGAACAGCGGATACTCGCGACGCATGCCGGTGAACAGCGTGGTCTCGCCTTCCAGGTAGTTGCCACCCTTGACCACGAAGCCGCCGTAGGCGCCCTGACGGCGACCAGCGTGCACCAGCTGGAAGGATTCCTGGACCATTTCGGCGGCATTGCCGATCACATCGAACAGCCCGAGCGGGTTGGGTTGCTTGGTCCCGATCGGCATCAGTCGCGCAGCCTGGCCGGTGCCACCGGCAACCTGGTTGAACACCGCCCAGTCGGCCAGCGGCCCGTCACTGTCGCTGCCCTCGACCTTGCGCGGGAACAGCCGGCCATCGAGCTCCTGACGGCTGACCGCCGAACCGCCGCGGGCGGCGAATTCCCATTCCACTTCGGTGGGCAAGCGCACGAAACCGATCCCGCCATCTTCGGCCTTGCTGCCCCGGCCACTGACCGGCAGCAACTCGCGGTGATGCTTCATCAACCAGGCGCTGTACACCGCGGCGAAACGCTCGGCCTCGAACCGCGACAGCTTGACCTTGGGCAGGCGACCGGCGGCCTCGGTGACCGGTTCGCAGGCGGGCTCCGCCTCGCCGCTGGCCAGCGACTGAGCCTGGGCCATGACCTGCGCATACTGGCGCGCAGTCACCTCGTACTTGCCGATGAAATACATCATCGGCTTGAGCGGACTGCCCGCCTCGACCTTGGGCAGGCTGGCGCCGACCTGCTTCTGCCAGGCGGGGGACAGGTCCTGCAGGCTGAACTGGCCATTGATGAAGTCGCGGCGATACCCGGAGATGAACGACTGCTTGTAACCCGCCTCGCCTTCGCTGAAGGGATAGCCCAGGTTGACCTCGCGGTCGTCGAGGCTGCCTTGCGCCAGCACGTAGACATGCCGGAAGACAATCTCGCCGCCACAGGGCAGCGGCAAGCTGACGTCGTCGGCCAGGGGCTTGGGGTTGTCCAGCTTGCTGGTGGCGGCAGGGTCGGGCTTGGCGGTGTTGACCGCGGAGGCCTGGGGCTTGTCCTCGCCATCGGCGGGAGAGCAGGCCACAAGGCCCAGTGTGGTGACGATCAAGGCCGCTACCTTGAGGCGAAGTTCAGACATCACGAATTCCTTGCGAGGCGTCGATCCGCGCCACCCGCCAGCCGCCCAGGGCGGCGGCAGCGGTGCTGGCCGACAACACGGCGAGCAGGGCGACGAGATAGTGCATAGGCAGCAGGTGAGCGGCGTACTCGCCGGGCACCTGCATGAACAGTCGGTTCAGGCCGTGCTCGGCCAGGGCATACAACAGGGCCGCCAGCCCGGCGGCGAGCAGGCCGCTGTACAGCGCCTGCAACACCACGAACAACAGCAGCGCGGCGGTGCCGAAGCCCAGCAGGCGCAACACCGCCAGCTCGCGCTGCTTGCGCTCGACCGCCGCCACCGCACCTGCGGCAACCGCCGCAACCGCCCCGGCCACGGCCAACGCGGCGATGATCCAGAACACCAGGTCGAGGTTGCGTCCGAGCGACTGCACCTGGGCGATCTGCGCCGCCTGGGTCGAGACCAGCAACTGACGTTCGGCGAAGAACTGGCGCAACGGCTCGACGTCCTCGAGCGTGCGGGCATACAGGCGAAACGCCGGGTAGACCCGCGCTGCGCTGCCGGCCTGCAGCTCGCCCGCCCAATCCAGCGCCGGTACCGCACGCCCGTCGCGGTAGTCCTCGGCGGCCTCCAGCAAGGCCAACGGTGCGAACAAGGCATCGCGCTCGAACGCTGCCAGCGGCAGCACGGCACGCACGTGCAACGAGGTCTGGCGCCACTGCACCTCGCCCGCACGCTGGCGATTGAAACTGGCCTGCAAGCGATCGCCGGGATGGGCGCCGAGCTTTTCCGCCGCAGTGAAACTCAGCACTACGTCGCGCAAGTCGGCTGCACCGGGGGCCACGGCGCCGTCGAGCAACGGATCGCCGGGCGCGGTCGGCAGCATCTCGACCGTCACCCCACGCCCTTGTGCAGGCAGCAGCAACTCGGCGGTGGCGGCGATCTGGCGGGTGCGCGGGATGGCGAAGGCGACATCCGGACGCGCCGCGAGCCCGGTAATGAAATCGGCAGTGAAACGTCCACCGCCCAAGGGTATGACCTCACGCACGCCCGGGTCGCGCTGCAGGCGTTCGGTCAGGCTGCCGATCAGGCCGAACTTCAGGCCGAACAGCACCAGCAGTGGCGCAATCACCGCCACCAGCGTCAGCACCGCGCAGGCCGACAGCCGCGCGTCGGTGCGGTAGTCCTGCCAGGCTAGCCCGGCGATCAGCAGCGGGCGCATCAGGCAGCCTGCCCCAAGGTCGCGATGACGCCGCCGTCGGCATCGCGCCGACAGTGCATGCGCAGCACCCGCAGCCCGGCGTCGCGGGCCAGGGTCTCGTCGTGGGTGGCGATGATGCAGGTCACCCGATGCGCCTCGGCCTGGCGCAACAGCAACTGCATCACCCGCTCGGCATTGACCGGATCGAGCGCTGCGGTCGGTTCGTCCGCCAGCAACAGCGCAGGCGCATGGGCCAGGGCGCGGGCACAACTGACCCGCTGGCGCTGGCCCAGCGAAAGCGCCGCCGGACGCTTGTCCAACTGGTCGCTCACATCCAGCGCGGCCGCCAGGCGTTCGACACCACCGTCGTCGGCCAGCCCCAGCAACTGACGCGGCAGGCGGATATTGCCGCGCACATCGAGAAAGCCCAGCAGCCCGCCCGCTTGCAGCACATAACCCAGGTGCCGACTGCGCAAGGCGGCCAGCCGGTCGAGCCGACGACCACGCCACAGCCCGGCGACATCCTGCACGCTGCCCTCAAGTTCCAGGGTGAAGGCGTCCGCCGCATCCGGCGCCAGCACCAATGCCAGCAGGTCGAGCAGGGTGCTCTTGCCGCAGCCGCTGGGGCCGACCAGCGCCACACGCTCACCGGCGCCCAGGCGCAGATCGCCGATCTCCAGGCGGTAGCGCCCGCGCGTCTTGTGCACCCCTTGCAGGCTGATCATCAAGGCAGCGTCGAGAGCGGGACACGGTACAGGGCGTCGCCCGGTTCGGCGTTGCCGAAACGCACCCAGTTGGCCATGTCGTTGTGGAAGGTTTCGTAGAGGCGAATCTTCGAGTCGAGCTCGTCGATAAAATCCTCCTGCTCGGCGACCGACAGCGACAGCCACAGGTCCTGGGTCATGCTCAGCGACTTGCTGCGATACGGCAGGCCTTCGAGGTACTCACCGAGTACGCCGCCCTGGGCAAGGTTGGCGCCCTTGCTCAGCGCGCCGGGGTCGCGGCTCATGTAGGCACTGGCGCTGGCGATTTCATTGAAGAAGTCGCCCGGCGAGCTGCGCGTCTTGCGCGCCGCATCGACGATCAGCTTGAGCGACTGCTGCAGGTCGTTGAGCTGCAGCTTGGTCAGCATCACGCACACCTGCAAAGTCGGCAGCGCCGGGTTGGTCAGGTCACGATCGGCGGTCCAGGCACTCACCAGTTGCGGCGCCTGGCTGGCGCTGCGACGGCCGAGAAAGTCCATGTGCATGGCGTAGCCCACGGCCTGGGTCTTGGCGGCGAGGCTGGAACCGGAGGCGAGCAACGGCACGGCCTGCGGCTGTTGGTTGCGCACCTGGTGCACCAGCTCGGCGAAGGTCGAGCCGATCTCCTGCACGCGCTCGCCAAAGGCGTTCACATCGCCCCCCGGCACACCCACGTAGAGGTCGCCGATACGCGGGTTGCTGTCGGCGGTGAGCACGCGGTACTGCTGCTCGGCCGAGCCGTGGTTCTTCACCCCGGCAGGGGTGCGCAGGTGCAGGGCGTAGATCTTGATCTGCTTGCTCAGCGCCGCCTGACGCACCTCGGCTTCGTTCATCCGCGTGCTGCTCTCGGGGTCGCTCTTGCGCAAGGCGCCAGCATCGCTGACCAGCAGCACGATGCGTCCGCCGTAGCCGGACCAGTCCATGCCCTCGACCGCCTGCATGACCCCGGCGAAGGCATCTTCGTTGAACGAATGGCTGGACACGGTGGTGGCCTTGACCTGCGATGCGGCCTTGAGAAAGCGCGCAGGGTCGCGGCCTTCATCGAGGCTGACCAGGGTCTTGCTCAAGTAGTCCAGGCCCGGCGTGCGCTTGACGCTGTTGCGAAAGCCCACCAGGCCAAAGCTGACGCTGTCCAGCTCACCGCGTGCCGCCAGTTGCTCCTGCAACTCGCTGACCACCTGGCGCACCCGGTCGATGTAGGGCTGCATCGACACCGAGGTGTCCACCACCAGCACGATACCGGTGCGGAAGCTGTTGTCGCCGGCGCTGGCAACGCCTGCGGCCTGCGGCGCGCTGCCAGCCGCACTGCTCCCGGGATCGATCGATGCGATATTGAGCAGTTGCACCGGCTGACCGTCGGCGTCGAAGCTCTCGCGGTAGTCGAAGATCGGCATCAGGTAGAACTGGTCCTGCGGCACCGCGTTGGCCGCAGGCTCCAGCGCCAGCACACGCGGCACTTCGGCCGGATCGTTTTGCGCCTTGAGCAGTTGCGCGCGGGCCTGGGTACTGTCGTCGAGCAACTGCTGCACATCGTCGGGCTGACGCATGAACATCACCGGCGCGCGGCCGGAGCGTTCGGTGAACTTGAGCACCAGACTCTGCTTCCAGTCGCTGGTCTGCTCTGCAGGCAGCCAGCCTTCGCGCAGGCCATCGCTGGCAGCGCCGACCTGGATCCAGGCTTTGCCGTCGATATCCTTGCGCTGATAAACGTAGAGCACCGAGAAGGCCGGCAGGCTATCGCCGGCAGCGCCACCAGGGCTATCGGCCAGGCGCGCGCCGGGCTTGGTCAGCACGCGCTGGAACAGGGTCTTCTTGCCCGCCATGAGCAGCGGCCGCTGATCGTTCTGCGCCGCGCTGGCGACGGGAGGCGGCGCGCTGGGCTGGACGGGTGTCTGTGCCACCGGTGTGGCGACGGCGGGCTTGTCGTGACCGGCGAACAACCAGTAACCGCCCGCTGCCAGGCCCAGTGCCGCTGCGATGGCCACCGCCAACAGCGCCACCGCGGGCTTTTTCTTTGGCGCAACAACAGGCGCCGGGCGGCTCTGCTGTGGCTCAAGCCGGGCTGGCTCGGGCTGGGCAGCCGCCTGGGGAATCTCGATGGACACTGGCGTCAACCCTGCCAGTTCGGGGGCCGCCTGGGGCACGACCAGTGGCCTGATCACCGTGCTCTGGCAGTCTTCTTCCGGAAGGCGGTCCAGTGCTGCCAGCAAGGCGGCGGCATCGGCGAAGCGTTCGTTCGGGTCCTTGGCCAGCAACCCGCGCAGGATTTCCTGATAGCGCCCATGCTCGATGGGCAGCTCCGGCAGCGGCTCGGTCAGGTGCGCCAGCGCCGTGGACAGCGCATCGGTGCCGCTGTAGGGCAGCTTGCCGACGAGGATCTCGTAGAGCACCACCCCCAAGGCATAGAGGTCGGCGCGCCCGTCGATCTCAAGCCCGCGGGCCTGCTCCGGGCTCATGTAGCTGGGCGTCCCCACCGCGAAACCCGCCTGGGTGAACTGGGTGTGATCGTCCAGGGACTTGGCGATGCCGAAGTCCGACAGCACGGCGTTGCCATCGGCCCGGAACAGGATGTTGGCCGGCTTCACGTCGCGGTGCACCAGGCCCTGGGCATGGGCATAGCCCAGCGCCTGGGCCATCTGGCGCACATAGATCAACCCTTGCTCCGGCGTCAGCCCGGCGGCGATGCGCTCCTTGAGCGTGCCGCTGGGCAGGTACTCCATGGCCATGTAGTACAGCTCGCCGACATTGCCGATGTCGTGGATGGTGGCAATGTGCGGATGGGCCAGGCGTGCAAGGGTGCGGCCTTCGCGCAGGAAGCGCTCGCAGAAGGTCGGGTCGGCCGCCAGGCTCGCGGCCATCACCTTGAGTGCCACCTTGCGCTGCAGCGAGCGCTGGGTGGCCAGGTAGACGCTGGCCATGGCGCCTTGGCCAATCTCGCCGTCGATGTCGAATCCGGGGATCTGCATGTCCATGATGTTCTTCAATTGGCCTTCACCACCACGGCGGTGATGTTGTCGGGCGCGCCTCGGGTCAGGCCCAGGTGGACCAGGCTGCGCACTATCTGGTAGGGGTCGGCATGGCTGAGCACCTCGCCGATCTCGAGGTCTTCGGCGGTCTTGGTCAGGCCATCGCTGCACAGCAGGTAGGTGTCGCCAGGGCGCACCTGCAGGGCCACTGCCTGCAGCTCCAGGTGATCTTCGACACCGATGGCTCGGGTCACGATGTTGCCGCGCGGATGCACCCGGGCCTCGGCCTCGCTGAGCAGGCCGCTGTCCTGCAGTTCCTGGACGTAGCTGTGATCGTGGGACAGACGCTCGATGCGCCCGCCGCGCAGGCGATACAGACGGCTGTCACCGGCCCACAGGCCGATGGCCTGGTCGCCGCGCGCCGCCAGCACCACCACGGTGCTGCCCATCATCGCTACGCCACGGCGTGCGGTTTCCTCGCGGACCGTGAAGTTGACCCACGCCAGGCCGTCACGCACTTCGTCGGCGAACTCCGCCAGCGAGTCGAGCATCGGCAGGCGGCGCAGGCTGTCCACTGCCAGGCTGCTGACATAGTCGCCCGCCGCATGGCCACCCATGCCGTCGGCCACTGCCCACAGGCCCGCCCAGGTCAGGTCCAGGCAGGCGTCCTCGTTGATCTTGCGCACCATGCCGACATGGCTGTAGCTGGCCGCGCTGTACTGCAGGTCGGTCATGCGCGTGCGGCCTCGCTACCCAGAAGAAACCCGGCGAAATCCTCGCTGCGCGGCAGGCCCGGATAGCGCATCAGGCCCGGTGCGATCCGCTCCGAACCCCTGCCCCACCACAGGCTCATGCCCTCGCAGGCGCACTCGGCCAACGCGCGTTCTCGCCCCTCAGGCGTGGTCGCGGCCAGACGTTGCAACCCACCCACCGCAGGCCCACTCGCTATCCCCTGTGGCAGCGGGGTGGTGCCCCGATAGGGCTGCACGGCATGCTCGAACGCTTCGAACTGCGCACCTTCCTCCAGCGTGCCGAGCAAGGCCGCTTCGACCTGTTCGAACCATTCATCCGCACCCACCACCGCAACCGCCACCGAAACCTGCGGCTCCAGCGCCTGCGCCACGGTCAGCGGAAAATACCGCCCGACCCGATCGATGCTCGGCATCACCACCCCGATCATCGCCTGCGGCCCACACACACCCGCTGCCAGGGCAAAGCGCCACAGCGGACTGACCAGGTAGGCCTGCAGCCACTGCTCACCCAGTTGCCGCTGGCTGGCCTGGATACCTGCGGCCAGCCACTGGTCCCAGGGCTGGATGAAGCTCTGTGGCAGATCGCGGCTGACGAAGTCACCGCGGCAGGCCATCTTTCCGTAGAAACCAACGTCGTTCACAGGCGCTCCGGCAGGCTGAAACCGCTGACCACTCGGCTGCGGAACGGGTTGAAGGCGCTGCTGGCACGCAGCTCGTAGGACACGCTGGCACCCTCGACCCGCAGGCGCAGGCTGAAGCGCTCGGGTGAGGTGCCGGCAATCAGGTCGGACTGGTCGAGCAGGCGGAACCACGCCCACGGGCCTTCCAGCGTCAGCCCCGAACGGCCACTGGCCGAAGGGGGCGAGATCGACAGGCGTACCACGCCGATGCTGTTCGGGTTCGGCCACTGCAACGACACCGGACGGCTCGGGCCATGGTCATAGCTGACCTGCTGGCCATCGAGGTCGAGCATGAACTGGGTGATCGACGCATCCATCGCCACCGGCTTGAGCTCGAAACGCACGCCTGGCGTCAGGCCGCTGCTGTTGCGGAAGAAGGCATCGCGGATGGTCGCGGCGCGCTGGAAGGTGTTGAGCACACCGGCATTGATCCCCAGCTTCTGCGCCGCCCCTGGCTGCCAGCTCCACGGCGACGTGGAGGTGTTGACGTATGGCTGCAGGTACTTGCGGAAGTAGTTGTCCATCACCCCGCCAACACCGAAGAACTGGCCGAAGTCTTCCAGGGTCGCATCGCGCGGGCTGCCGGCCGTCAGCGGGTAGCGACCGCTGAGGGACTGGCGGTAGACGTTGACCACCTCGCTGGTCCAGGCGGCATTGAGCTGGTTGCGTACGCCGCCCATGACGATGGCGTTGGTCGAGCCGACCACCGAGCCGACCAGGTTCTGCACCACTTTCGGCTGCCGCGCAGCACCGAGCGAAACCCTCTGCGAGGCAGCCTGAGCCTGGTTCTTGGCCTCGCCCAGCAGGGCTTCGCCACTGGCGCCGACCATCGCACTGACCTGTACGTACAGGGCGTTGAGATCGGCGAGCAGGCCATCGATCGAGCTTGGCTGGCCTTCGCCACCTTCGACCAGCTCGGCCAGTTCGGCGAAGTGTGCGGTCACGGGGTCCACCTCACGCGCACCTTGCTCGGTGCCCGGGATCGGCGTGTCGCCGAGCAGACCGCCCAGGCGCTGACGCAGTTGATCGACACCGGCCTGTTCGACCTTGGCCTGGGCCTTGTCGAGCGTGGTGGGCTGCTGCAGGTCGGTTTCCTTGGCCACCGCCTGCAACAGTTTCTTCATCGGAGAGGTAGGGCCGGACAACACCCGCAGCACGTCGGCGGCCTGCCCGACACTGGTGATCGGCACGAAGTCCAGGTCGGCCAACAGCGCGTCCCAGTGGCGGATGTAGTCCTGGTAGTAGAGCTGGCGCACATCGTCGGCCAGGCGCTTGGCATCGCTGGCCTCGCTCAGCTCGCGACCGAGCACCCAGCGCTCCTCGGCGAGGGTTTCGCTGTGGGCGACGCTGGCGGCGAGAAACGCCTTGCGATAACCCTCGACAGTGAAGATCCCCGGCAGCGGCTCGGTCAGCGGCTTGCCGCTCTTGCGCTGGAATACCAGCGCGGCATCGCGCCCGGCGGCGTCGCTGATGCGAAAATCGCTGACCCCGGCCGGCAGCTTCTGCCGCTTGACCCGGTCATACACACGTTGCGCCACCGGCAACTGCTGCAACTGGCGGCGGGTGTCGTCGATCAGGCGTTGGTCGAGGCGCGCATTCGGCGGGCGCTTGTCGAACAGCGCCGCCAGGTGCTGTTCAAGTGCCTGGCGCTGCTCGGGAGCCAGGTCGCGCGGCAGATGGCGCTCCCAGTCGAGACTGATCCAGGCCTTGAGGAAGTCAGCGTCGTAATGCTCGCCGTCGGCCAGCATCAGATAGGCCTTCAGGCCTTCGTACAGATAGTCGGAAGGACCGCCGGCGTACAGTTGCTCCTCGATGCGGGTGACCAGCCGCGGGGCGAAGATCGCGATCAACAGCTTGCGATAGACGCTGGTGGATTCGGTCTCCAGCATGTCGCCCTGGTACAACCCGAGCCCCTCGGCCCAGGCCGGCGGATCGTCCGCCAGACGGCGCACGGCGTTGAGCAGCGGCAGCACTTCGATCACCTCGCGCTGCGCCGGGCTCAGCTCCTGCACGCTCTTGCCCAGCGGCTTGAGGCGGCTGTCGACTTCGGCGATGTACTGCTGGTTGGCGCGGTAGCTGAGGGTCCACAGGGTGCCGACGACCAGCACCAGAGCCACGCTCAGCGCCAGGGCACCTCGGGTGATCCACTTGCGGCGCTGCTCGACCTTGGGGTTGCTGCCCACCAGCCCACGCTCGGCGAAGGCCACGGCGCTGAACAGCTTCTCGATGAAGTAGCTGCGTCCGGTGCCGGTCTGGCGCGCCAGGTGCGCGCGGTCCAGGCCCATGCTCTGCGCCATGCTGCCGATCAGGCGATCGATGGGGCTGCCTTCCTGGGTGCCGCTGGTGAAGTACACCCCGCGCAGCAGCGCCCGCGCCTCGAAGGCGTTGGGTTTGAACACACCGTCGAGGAAGGTCTTGAGATTGCCGCGCAGTGCCGCGAACTGCTGGACGAAGCCATAGATCAGGTCGCGCCGCGCCGGGTCGCGCTCCTGCTGCAGGCGCTCGACCAGACGCTGGTTGAGGCGTTGTTCGAGCAGGCCGAACTCCTGGTCGAAGCCGGCCAGCGGGCCTTCGCCCTGCTGCCCGTCATCCAGCGCGAAGGTCATGCCCCACACCTGGGCGCGCTCGTCCTTGCTCAGGTTGTCGAAGTACTCCATGAAGCCCGGCACCAGGTCGAGCTTGGTGAGCATCAGGTAGATCGGGAAACGCACGCCGAGCTGGCTGTACAGCTCCTGGATCCGGGTGCGGATCGCCGCTGCATGGGCGGCGCGCTCGGCGTCGCTGCCCAGCAGCAGATCGGACAGGCTGATGGCGATGAACGCCCCGTCGATGGGGCGGCGCGAGCGCTGGGTCTTGAGCAGGTCGAGAAAGCCCAGCCAGGCGGCCTTGTCCACCTGCGCATGGCTGTCCTGGGTGGTGTAGCGTCCGGCGGTATCGAGCAGCACCGCCTGGTCGGTGAACCACCAGTCGCAGTTGCGTGTGCCACCGACACCACGGATGGCGCCCTCGCCCAACTGTGCCGCCAGCGGGAAATGCAGCCCCGAGTTGACCAGCGCGGTGGTCTTGCCGGAGCCCGGCGGGCCGATGATCACGTACCACGGCAGCTCGTAGAGGTTGCGGCGCTCGTCACCGCCCAGGCGCGCTTTCTTCAGCAGCACCAGGGCCTCGTCCATGCGTTGACGCAGGGTCGCCAGCTCTTCGGCGGTGGCCAGGCTCGCAGGATCCGGCGCGGTTTCGGCGGCCAGGCTCTCCATCACTTTGGCGGCCTGGCGACGCGCCTGGACGATGCGCCAGGCACGGTAGGCGATCCACACCGCGAACAGCAGGACGATCAGGATCCAGCGCGGGGTGGGCGGCGCCAGTACGTCCAACAGCGGCCCGATGAACCAGATGATCAGGCTGAGGGCGATCAGCCCCAGCACCGGGATCACCCAGCGAATGACAAAACTGAAAAACGCCTTCACTCGACGCCCTCCGCCAGAACGGTGATTTCGACCCGGCGATTCTTCGCCCGGCCTTGTGCGGTGTCGTTGGAGGCCAGCGGCTCGGTGTCGCTCAGGCCTTGCGCGCTGAAGCGCTGCGGCTGCCCGGTGCGCGCGGCGAGCATTGCCTTGACCTCTTCGGCGCGAGCCTGGGACAGCGCCCAGTTGGAGGGGAAGCGGATCGTGGCGATGCGCTGGTTATCGCTGTGGCCGGTGACGCGCACGTTGCCCTTCACCTTGGAAATCGCCTCGGCGATACGCAGCATCAGCGGCTCGAAATCGCCCTTGATACTGGCGCTGGCAGACGCGAACAGTTCATCGCCACGAATGGTCACCACCGAGCGATCGACCGCATCCTCCACCGCGACCCGACCCGCCTTGATGTCCTCGGCAAGGAAACCTGCCAGGCGCGGGCGCTCGACCGGCTTGGGCTGCACCACCGGGCGGTCCATGGCCTGCACCGGGATTTCACCCAGGGCATGGATGCCGCGGAACACAGGCTCGGCGTCGGCGGCAAGTTTCAGGCGCAGGCCGAACAGCAACAACAGCAGCAAGGCCAGGGCCACCGCGAGCCCTACCCAGGGCGGCACGAACTGGGTCAGACGATCGCGGCTGACCGAAACGCCGCGCCAGTGCGGTGACAATTCGCGTTCGATCTCGCCTCGCGCGCTGCGCAAGGCCGCGGCGGTACGCTCGCGCAGTGCCTCGAGCTGTGCTCGGCCACCGTTCATCACCCGGTAGCGGCCCTCGAAACCGAGGCTGGTGCACAGGTACAGCAACTCCAGCAGGTTCAGGCGTTCGCGCGGGCTCTGCAGGCAATGTTCGAGCAACTGGAAGACCTTCTCGCCGCCCCAGGCTTCGTTGTGCACGGTGATCAAGAGGCTTTGCTTGCCCCAGTCGCTGCTGCTGCCCCAGGGGGTGCTGAGCACGGCCTCATCGAGCGCGGTGCACAGGGCATAGCGCGCCAGCAGCACCTCGTTGCGCGGCACACCGCTGGCTTCGGCGCGCTCTTCGAACTGGCGCAGGTAGGCGAGCAGTTGCGCACGCAGGCTCGCCGGGGCTGGATGGGCGATGGTATTGCGCAAGCGCGTGAGCAACGCCAGCAGGGGCCCGGCCGCCTGCTCCAGCGGATTGAGGCCCTCGCCCTGCCCTGGTGCCAGCGGCTCGGCCGGTACGTTCAGCGGCGCTGGTGCGGCCTGGGGCGTCGCCGTCGGCTGCGGGCCTCGTCCGCCTGGGCGAGGCATGAACTGGGTGCGGTCGTTGGCCTGCGGATCGTCGTGCTGCATCGCGGCTTATCCTCGAATGGCCCAGAAGGCCAGGTTCAGGCCAGGGAACTCGCCAGCGACGTAGAAGGCGAAGCCCCCCGAGTGTTGCAACTGCTTCCAGTGCTCGCTGCCGCGGTCGAGTTCGAAATAGGTGGAGCCTGCATGGAACGGGATCTGCCGCGGCGCCACCGGCAACGGCAGCAGGCCAATGCCTGGCAGTTGCAGATTGACCAGGTCGCGGATGTGCTCCACCGAACCGATCTTGCTCTGCTGGCCGAAGCGGCTGCGCAGGGTCTCGCCTGGCACGTCGGCGCGCACCACGAGGATGAAACTGGCGTTGTCCAGCAGGCTGCGGTCGGCGAGCATGGCCACGTGCACGCCGTAGGCTTTCTCGACGATAGGAATGGCCACCGCCTTGCTGTCGATCAGCATCGACAGCGCTTCACGCAGCGACGCCATCAGCGGCTGGAAGGTCGCCGCGAGGTCATCGTGCTGGTACACCGGGAAGCTCTCGGGGCGACGGCCCTCGCGGGTGAAGGTGGCGAACTCGCCCGCCAGCGTCACCAGCTCGCTGTACAGCCGTTCGGGGTGCAGCGGGCTGAGCTGCCCGAGATGCTCGATCAACGGCTGCGCGCGGTTGACCAGTTGCAACAGCATGAAATCGGCGATTTCCGAGGCACCGCCATTGGCCGAGGCCACCACCCGCCCGGCCAGTGCCTCGCCACGCTGGTGCAGCAGCCCCAGCAGCTCGCTGCGAAAATTCGACAGCGGGTTACTGGCCGCCACATCCAGCAGCGGCGGGATGTAGCTGTCGTCCAGCACCAAGGCCCGGTCGGCACGTTTTTCACGAATGCGCACCACACCCAGCACGGCGAAATCGCCGAGGCCATCTTCCTCACGCAGCAGGCGCAGCGCGCGGCCACCCAGAGCCAGTGGTGCGCGGTTCTCGAACGGCGCATTGTCGTCGCGCACTTCGCTGACCCGCGCCACATAGCGCGCGCCGTCCAGCGCCTCGCCTTCGTCGACGGTGTCGCGGGCACCGGCACGCTTGAGCGGCAAGCCCAGGTGAATCACCCCGTCGCGCAGGTCGTCGGGAATTTCCAGAGGCGCCGGTGGCAGGTCATCGCGGGGAATGTCGAAGGGGGTGCCGTCCGGCAGCAGGCCACGGGCACTGAGGATCGCCAGCTTGCCCTGGGCCAGCAGGCCCTGGTCGACCAGCAGCTCGGAAAAGCCCCAGGCCGCGCTCGACAGCGGGCGGCTGCGGGCATCGATGAAGTTTTCCAGATAGCGGTCGTGCTGCTGGAAGTGCTGGGTCGTGATGAACATGCCTTCCGACCAGACCACGCGATTGTTCCAGGACATGGGTTCTCCGTTTGCCTAGTGGGCAGGCACAGGTTGTGGGGTGGCCACGGCGCTGCGCACGGCGCGCACATCGAGGCTGATCTGATAGTCGCGAGGTGGCACCGCGAGCACGCTGCGCCACTGCGCCTGGTCGATCTCGCGGTAGCCGACCATCAGGCCGACCTGGCGCGTGGCCGGGTTCAGCGGGCGGTCCAGGTGCAGTTGACGGCCGGGCTGCAGCAGCACTTCGTCCTGGTCGATCAGGTCGGCGCCGAGGGTGTCCTGGGCCCGTTCGGCCAGGGCGAAGTAATCGGCGCGCTCGAAGGCGGCGGCATTCTTCAGTTCGTAGATGCGCACCCGCACAGGCGCTGGTGTGCCATCGGCGCCGGGGTTGAGCCCGGCGGCGGCACTGAAGTACAGGGTGACGCCCGGCACTGCCGGCTCAGCGTCCGAACTCGGTACGACCGGCGCATCCTTGCTGCAGGCACTGAGCAGCACGAAGGCCAGGGCTGCGATCAGTCTTGTTGCACTCATCCTCGTCCTCATGACGTATTGGTGTTCTTCCTGCCTTGAGCATCAGTCTCAAGAGCGTTGCAGTCGGGCGTTGTGGGCCTCGTAGGCGCGGCTGAACTCGCGGCCGAACAAGTCCTGGAAATCGTCCTGGGCTTCACGTGATATCTGCCCGTACAGCTCGGTGAACTGCTGCCAGCAATGGGCCTGGCGCGAGCCACCGAACACCTTCGCCAGGCCCGTTGCCGGGGCCAGGCGAGCCTCCAGTCGGGCGGGCTCGAAACGCGTCAGCACGTGCTTGATCGCCGCCTCGACCCCGGCCATGACGGCCAGCTGGTGGGCACGCAGGTCATCGAAACTGTCGCGTACCGCCTGGTCGGCGGGCATGAACGCCTGGTTGCCCTGGCGCAGCAGCAGCAACAGCGCCTCGTCGGCATTGGGGGCGAATTTCAGCGGGTTGTTCTGCACCGGCGCGATGGTGGTCTGCTGCATGCGGAACTCGCCCTTGAGGCTGCTGCGTGCGCGCAGCACATCGATCAGGCCCTCGACCATCAGGCGGTAGCTGCGGCCCACCGCCTCCATCTGCGCTGCGGCATCGCCAGCGTCGATGCGCAGGTGCTCGATGCCCGCGCCGCGCAGGAAGGCCTGCAGCAACGCCTGGTCGGGCATGGCCTGGGGGGTGGGCGGTGCGGGAACGGGCGCAGGCGGTGGAGGCACTGCGGCAACAGGCGTCATCGGCTCGTGGGCAGGCAGGGGGCTGGAGGCCGGCGCCTCGTCGAACAGGTTCCAGTCCGCCGGTATCACACCGGGGGCCGGTGAGGCGGGTGGCGCGACGGCGGGGACCGGTGCGGGCGGACGAAAGTCATGCTGCTGGGCCGGAACATGGTCAGGTTGGCTCGCCGTCGGCACGCTGGCAGGGCCGAGGAAATCGAAGATGTCGGGCAGTGTGTCGTGGCTCGAAGCCCCCTGCAGGAAAGCAGCCGGCGCGGGTGCAAGGGGGGGCTCGGCGGGCGTCGCCTGGTGGGCCATCAACGCCTCGAAGCTCTGCGCGCCAGGCTGGCGGTTCTCCTCCAGCGAGAATCCTGAATCGATGCGTGCCTGAATCTCGTACTCACCAATCCGGATAACTTCGCCATCCATCAATGGCTCGCTGTTTCCTCGGCGCATGCGCACGCCAGCGTGTACCAGTTCCACACCGTTGGTGCTGTTATCGGTCAGGTAATAACGGCCATCCCGAAACTGGATGACGCAATGATTGGACGACACCAACCGCTCTGGATCCGGCAACACCCAATCATTGTTTGGACTTCGCCCGATGGTGACGGCACCAGTTTCCACAATCATCTCCGCGCATTGCCCCGGAGTTATCTTGTGATAACTAGTGATAATTAGGCAAAGTGCCATCACTCCTCCTGCATATAATATTACTCGTGATTCCATTCAAATGAGTGGATAGCGAAAATCGCCAATAATTTCTTTATAAAACAATGAGTTAAATAACATCCATCACTGTTTTATCGCGGCATATCGGCGAATTTAACCACAACGGCAAGGCACTTTGATGGCATCCGACAGGTGGGCCTTCAAAGCTGCAGACTCGGTCACACCTCCACTCGAGGGCGGGTAGCTTACCTTGACAGCATTTTGGAAATAAACCATAAATGCGCAACTTTGGGGTCGGCCGCTGACATCACAATGACATCAACCGCCCGCTCTATCTACAAGTTTTGTGCGCCAGTTCACATTTGCAACTTCGCGCAACTAAAGCCCCGCCACGGGCCGATATGGAGATCGATTCCTGGTGAACTCACCGCTGCTGCTCGCCGCTGTTTCCGATGACTTCCCCTGCGGTGAAGATCTCGAATATGACGCGGACTTCCTGCAACTCGAACGCGATGCCCAAGGGCGTCCGGAACGGGTCATGGGCGATGCAGTACAGGCGGCCGAGCCCCCCGAGTGGCGAGCGATCGAACAGTCCTGCGCCAGCTTGCTGCAGCGCAGCAAGGACCTGCGCATCACCCACTTCCTGGTCCAGGCCAACCTCGCGCTGCACGGCTTCGCCGGCCTCGCCGCCAGC
Source organism: Pseudomonas wayambapalatensis (assembly GCF_049942315.1). Classification (NCBI taxonomy): domain Bacteria; kingdom Pseudomonadati; phylum Pseudomonadota; class Gammaproteobacteria; order Pseudomonadales; family Pseudomonadaceae; genus Pseudomonas; species Pseudomonas wayambapalatensis. The sequence continues at coordinate 3,491 of NZ_JBNFMU010000215.1, read as the reverse complement.
CTGGAACTGATCCGCGACCTGCTCGGCGAATACTGGCTGCACCTGCATCCGCAGCTCGACGCCTCCGACGACAACGACCCGACCGTGCGCATCAACGCACTGACCGGCCTGACGTGCGAAGCCAACATCGCCCTGCTGCGCGAAGCCGTGCTGGCGCGCTCGCGCGCCTTTGGCCCGATCACCTTGCGTGCCGCCCTGCACGCCGCCGGCCTGCAGCATTTCGCCAGCGAGACACTGAGCGTCGAGGCGCTGGCCGCAGCCCTGCGCGATGCCGACGCCGATGAACTCGAACAGACTCGCCAGGCCCTGAACCTGGCCCGCGAGGCCTGCGAAGCGATCGAGCGCCGGGTCAGCGACCAGGTCGGCTCGGCCAGTGGCGTCGATCTGTCCGCACTCAAGCAGCCGTTGCGCCTGGCGCAACAGGTACTTGCCGATTACGCCCCTGGGGGCTCGCCGTCAGCCGCGCCAGACGAACAGCCGCAGCAGGACAGCCTCGACGATGCCCCTTCGGCACCCGCTGCCGTCGCCGCGACCGCTCGCCCCGCCGTGCGCCCCGGCGAAATCAGCAGCCGCGATGAAGTTCAGCAAAGCCTCGAGCGCCTGCTCCAGTACTACGCCCGTCACGAGCCTTCCAGCCCGCTGCCGGTGCTGCTGCGCCGGGCGAAAAACCTGGTCAACGCCGACTTCGCGACCATCGTGCGCGACCTGATTCCCGATGGCCTTTCGCAGTTCGAGAACCTGCGCGGGCCCCAGGACGACTGATACCACCGACAGCCGCAACGAACGACAGCGCCCCAGCGGCGACCAGGAGGAACCACGTGGCCAAAGACAGCTCCCAGAAATTCATCGCGCGCAACCGGGCGCCGCGAGTGCAGATCGAGTACGACGTCGAACTGTATGGCGCCGAGAAGAAGGTCCAGTTGCCCTTCGTCATGGGCGTGCTCTCGGACCTCGCCGGCAAGCCCGCCGAGCCACTGCCCGCGGTGGCCGACCGCAAGTTCCTGGAAGTCGATGTCGACAACTTCGACTCGCGCCTCAAGGCGATGAAGCCACGCGTGGCATTCAACGTCCCCAACGAGTTGACCGGCGAAGGCAACCTGAGCTTGGACATCACCTTCGAGAGCATGGACGACTTCAGCCCGGCCGCCGTGGCGCGCAAGGTCGATGCCCTGAACCAGCTGCTCGAGGCGCGTACTCAACTGGCCAACCTGCTGACCTACATGGACGGCAAGACCGGTGCCGAGGACATCATCCTCAAGGCCATCAAGGACCCTGCCCTGCTGCAGGCCCTGGCCAGCGCCCCGAAACCTTCCGACAACGAGCCGAGCGCCTGAGGAGCCCGCCATGACCGATCCATTGCGCGATACCCAGGCCCAGCCGGCCGCCACCGAGCAGGCCAGCGAGTTCGCCAACCTGCTGCTGCAGGAATTCAAACCCAAGACCGAGCGCGCCAAGGAAGCTGTCGAAAGCGCCGTGCGCACCCTCGCCGAGCAAGCCCTGGCGCAGACCAACCTGGTCTCCAACGACGCCATCGGCTCGATCGAGCAGATCATCGCCGCCATCGACGCCAAGCTCACCGCACAGGTCAACCAGATCATCCACCACGATGACTTCCAGAAGCTGGAAAGCGCGTGGCGCGGCCTGCACTACCTGGTCAACAACACCGAGAGCGACGAGCAACTGAAGATTCGCGTGCTCAACATCTCCAAGACCGACCTGCACAAGACCCTGAAGAAGTTCAAGGGCACCGCCTGGGACCAGAGCCCGGTGTTCAAGAAGCTCTACGAAGAAGAGTACGGCCAGTTCGGCGGCGAGCCCTACGGCTGCCTGGTGGGCGACTACTACTTCGATCAGTCGCCTCCGGATGTCGAGTTGCTGGGCGAGATGTCCAAGGTCTGTGCGTCGATGCATGCGCCGTTCATTGCCGCTGCATCGCCAACGGTGATGGGCATGGGTTCGTGGCAGGAGCTGTCCAACCCGCGTGACCTGACCAAGATCTTCACCACCCCGGAATACGCCGGCTGGCGTTCGCTGCGCGAATCGGAAGACTCGCGCTACATCGGCCTGACCATGCCGCGCTTCCTGGCACGCCTGCCCTATGGCGCCAAGACCGACCCGGTCGAGGCCTTCGCCTTCGAGGAAGACACCGACGGCGCCGACAGCAGCAAGTACACCTGGGCCAACGCGGCCTATGCCATGGCGGTGAACATCAATCGCTCGTTCAAGCATTTCGGCTGGTGCTCGCGCATCCGCGGCGTGGAGTCGGGCGGTGAAGTGCAAGGCCTGCCGGCGCACACCTTCCCCACCGATGACGGTGGCGTGGACATGAAGTGCCCGACCGAGATCGCCATTTCCGACCGCCGCGAGGCGGAGCTGGCGAAGAACGGCTTCATGCCATTGCTGCACAAGAAGAACACCGACTTCGCCGCGTTCATCGGCGCCCAGTCGCTGCAAAAACCGGCTGAGTACGACGACCCGGACGCCACCGCCAACGCCAACCTGGCCGCCCGCCTGCCGTACCTGTTCGCCACCTGCCGCTTCGCCCATTACCTGAAGTGCATCGTTCGCGACAAGATCGGCTCGTTCAAGGAAAAGGACGAGATGCAGCGCTGGTTGCAGGACTGGATCCTGAACTACGTCGACGGTGACCCGGCGCACTCCAGCGAGACCACCAAGGCCCAACATCCGCTGGCTGCGGCCGAAGTGGTGGTGGAGGAAGTCGAGGGCAACCCTGGCTACTACAACTCGCGCTTCTACCTGCGCCCGCACTACCAGCTCGAAGGGCTGACCGTGTCGTTGCGCCTGGTCTCGAAGCTGCCTTCGGCCAAAGGGGCCTGAGCCTGAACCGGGGCCGCTGCGCGCCCCGCGATGGGCTGCGCAGCAGCCCCGATAGAACCGCCAACCGACGCGAAATACCGAGGACATCATGGCTGTAGATATTTTCATCAAGATCGGCGACATCAAGGGCGAGTCCGCGGACAAGGCCCACAAGGACGAAATCGACGTGCTGAACTGGAGCTGGGGCATGTCCCAGTCCGGCAACATGCACATGGGCGGGGGCGGCGGCTCCGGCAAGGTCAACATCCAGGACCTGTCGATCACCAAGTACGTGGACAAGTCCAGCCCCAACCTGATGGCCCACTGCTCCAGCGGCAAGCACATCGACAAGGTCAAGCTGACCGTGCGCAAGGCCGGTGGCGAGAGCCAGGTCGAGTACCTGATCATCAACCTCGAAGAGGTGATCATCAGCTCGCTGAGCACCGGCGGCTCGGGCAGCGATGACCGCCTCACCGAGAACGTCACCCTGAACTTCGCCAAGGTCACCGTGGACTATCAGCCGCAGAAGGCCGACGGCACCAAGGATGGCGGCGCGATCAAGTACGGCTGGAACGTGCGCCAGAACGTCAAGATCTGATAGCGGCGTCGACTGCTTCGCGGGCAATTCCGCTCCTCGTTTGTAGGAGCGGCGGTTCGCCGCTGCGACTTGCCCG